>DASROV010000151.1:0-3719 GCA_035646755.1 Trueperaceae bacterium
GCGACGAAAAGCCGAGCGAGGACGTTCCGAGCGAGGACGGACCAGGCGCGGTTTACGACGCTGCCGTCACTGAGCGGCCGCCTCACGACCTCGGCGTCGATCTCGCCCGCAGCTTCACGGCCGCGTACGGCTCGTCACCCGCCAGCCCCGCGACCACTGACGCCCGGCTCCGCGGGCTCCGCCTTCCCAACCAAGAGGACGAGGTGAGGCACGTTCTCAGCAGGACAAAGGAGCTGCTACGAGAGGGCGTCGAGCAGGGCTCGATCACCCTCATCGCCCGCGACGAGCAGCTTTACGGACCGTTGGTCGAGGCGATCGCCTGGGAGTACGGCGTGCCCGTCAAGCTCTCCTACGAGGTGCCGTTGAGAAGCACCAGGCTTGGCGAGTTGGTAGCGGGCACGAGCGCCGCGCTCAGCGAGGGTCTGCCGTTCGAAGCCACCGCGCGTCTGCTCGCTCACCCACTAATACGTGCGCTCGACGGTGCGGCCTGGGGCGCCGCCCGCCGGAGTCACCCGTCGGGCGTGGCGGCGTGGAGCGAGATCGCGCCCGCGGCCAGCCTGCTCGAGTGGCCACTACGCGGCAGCGTGGAGCGATACCTCTCGCACCTGCAGCGACTGTTCGACGAGACTGGAGTCGCTGCCCGGTTGTCGGAGCGCGAGACGCGGGCCCGGCAACTCCTAGAAAGCTCGTTGGCCGAATACGACCAGCGGGCGGTTATGCCTTTGGCCGGCTTTCTCGCCCTGATCGATGAGCTTATCTCCGTGTTGAGCGTGAGCCTCGACCCGCCATCGAAGCGAGGCGTCGAGTTTCACACCCCACTTGCGGTGTTCGGCGCCAGCTACGAACACGTCTTCATCATGGGAGCCGCCGAGGGTCTGCTGCCAGCGCCGTTGCGCGACGACCCGCTGCTCGACTTCCTCGAGCGCGGCCTCGTCCGCACCCATGGCTTGAGCCTGGAGGACGCCATGGAGGCGGCGGAGAGGGAGAACCTGTCGTTCATGGCCGCGGTGACAACTGCCGTCTCCAGCCTCACGATCAGCTACCCGACCCTTCTCGACAACCGCGAGCAACTGGCCAGCCCGTTCTTCGCGGCCTTCGGCGTGCTCGCGCCGAGCGCGCCCGGCCCGCGGCCGGCGGCCAGCGAAGCCGAGCGCCTCATCCTCACGCTGCGTGAGGAGAACGGTCCGGCCAAGCACGCCTGGCAGGTCGAGGCCCGCCGCGAGAGCGACGCGCCGCCCGACGTGTTCGACGGCATCATCGGCATGCCCGTCGACGTCGGTTCACAGCGATACAGCGCGTCGCAGTTGGCCACGCTCGGTCAGTGCGCTTTCCGCTGGTTCGCCCAGCGCCGCCTGCGCCTGGCCGAACCGGAAGAGGCCGAGGAGGACGTGAGCCCCTCGCTGCTCGGCAGCCTCTATCACAAGACGCTCGAGCTGGTGACCCGGCGTGCGCTGCGCGAGGTGGCCGCGGGTCAGGGCGGCGCGCCAGCGACTACCGGCGGGCGGGGCTGGTCGGAAGCCACAGCGGCCGCGTTCCGCGCGGCGGCCGCCGCGCACCTCGACGATGCCTTTACTGTGGCTCAGACCGAGCTCGGCGCTCCCACCGCCGCGTCGTGGCCGTTGCAGCGCCGCGAGCACCTTGCCAAGCTGACGCGGGTCATCAACGCCGACGACTTCCTGCTGCCACGGACCGAGGTCGTGAGGCTCGAGGACCGCTTCGAAGGACACTGGCGCGGCTTCCCCGTAAGCGGCTTCGTCGACCGCGTCGACGACGGCGAGAACGGCCTCGTGCTCACCGACTACAAGACGGGCAAGAGCCAACCGCTGGGAGCGAAGAACTCGCGCGGCGAACCGAAGCTCGACCTCCAGCTGCCCCTCTACGTTGAGACGGCCGCGCCCGCCTGGTTCGGTGCGGAACGGCCGGTCGCCACGGCGCGCTACTTCTCGCTTAACGGTGCGACGACCATCAGCGAGGCGAACATCGACGACGAGGAGCTGCGGCACTTCGTGGCGCGAGCGATGAAGATCCTGGGCGACGGCGACTTCCCCGTCGACCCGGACGAGGAGCAGAAGGTGTGCACCTACTGCGACTTCGACGCCGTCTGCCGACGCGGTCCGCGTTTGGGCCGCAAGCGTCAGCGGACCGAGCGCGAGGCCGCGGCTGCGGACGCCGCCGTCTCGGCCAACGCCGGCGCCGCACCGAGCACCCCAGTAGGCTCCAAAGCGGGGGCGTCATGAGCGACGCCCTAACGGCCGAGCAGGCCACAGCCGTGGCCGCGGCCGGGTCGGTCGCCGTCGTAGCGGGGGCCGGCACCGGCAAGACGAAGCTGCTGGCCCACCGCTACCTCCATCACCTCGATCAGGGCTTCTCCCCGTTGGAGGTTGTGGCCGTGACGTTCACCGAGAAGGCCGCCGACGAACTGCGCTCGCGTATCCGGTCGCTGGTCCGCGGCCCGCGCCCTGAGTACCGGCGGGCAGCGGTCGAAATCGAGGCCGCTCAGATAAGCACCATCCACGCCCTCGCGGCGCGCATCTGCCGCGAGCACCCCGCCGCGGCCGAGGTCGCCCCCGACTTCGCGATCCTCGACGACCTCGACAGCGTCATCTGGCGGGCCGAGCGCCTGGAAGAGGCAATCGTCGCGCTGCCGCCAACGATCCTCGATGAGTTGGATATCGGGACGCTAAGGTTCGTCCTCGACCGGCTGCTCAAGGACCCGCTCGCGGCCGGGGCCGCCCTCTCGCACGGGCCGGAGCAGTGGCGTGCCCTCCTCGAACGGGAGAAGGCAAGCGCGTTGCGAGCGGTGATCGCGGCCGCCGCCTGGGCCGAGGGGCGCTCCACGCTGGAGAATTACAGCGGCGCCGCTCACGACAAGGGCGAGGTCGCGCGGCTCGCCTGTCTCCGGGCGATGACGGCGTTCGAAACCGGCGACGCGGCCGCCGCGCTCGAGGCGGTCAACTCGTTCCGTGCCAACGCCGGCCAACTGGGCAACTGGGCAGGCGGCGGGCTAGCGGAGGTCAAGGCCGCCCTCAAGACGATCAAGGACCTGCTCAAAGATGCCTGCGACAAGGACGGCCGGGCGCTGCTCGAGTGGGGGCCGGCCGACGACGAGCTGGCCCGGCTTCTGCCGCTGTTGCGCGACGCTTTCCAGGCGGCCAGCGCGCACATGGAAGCGGCCAGGCTGCGCGACCGCAAGCTCGACTTCACCGCCCTCGAGGTGCACGCGCTGCGCGCCCTCGCGAACCCTGAAGTGGTCGCCTACTACGCCAGGCGCTGGCGAGCCATCCTGGTAGACGAGTTCCAGGACACCAACCGGGCCCAGGCCGAACTGCTCGACCGGCTGCGTGAAGCGGCCGAGGTGACGGTCGTTGGCGACGAGAAGCAGGCCATCTACGGCTTCCGCGGCGCCGACGTCACGATCTTCCGTCGCTACCGCGAGGAGCTGATCCGTGCCGGCGGCGGTGAGGTGGTGCTTGCCCACACCTTCCGCAGCCACGAGGGGCTCGTCGCTGAGTTCGAGGGCGTGTTCCCCACGCTGCTCGGCGACCTACACCAGAGCCTTCGCGCGGCCCGGCTGCAAACACCAGGAACCGGCCCGTACCTGACCTTTCACCCCGTGGTCGTCAGCCACGGCAAGGCGAGGAAGCTGGCCAAACGCCTCAGCGAGGCGCACGTCATCGCCGGGCTGATCGCCGACCTCGTCGCCGCGAAGACGCCCATCT
>DASROV010000152.1:0-5352 GCA_035646755.1 Trueperaceae bacterium
GACCCTCGCCGAAGGGGTCGGCGAAGACCAGCATGAGCAGCGGGAAGATCGCGATCTTGGGCAGCACGTAGAAGGCCGACATCGTCGCATCGAGCATGGCGCGCACGGTGCGGTTGAGGCCCATGACCATGCCGATGAGCAGCCCAGGCAGTGCGCCGATAACGAAGCCGACCAGCACGCGCGAGAGCGTGGCCCACACGTGACTCTCAGCGAACAGCGCGGCGACGCCTGACCAGCCGTCCTCGAGCAGCCGTGCCGGCGCCAGCCAGGGCCGACCGATGAGGCTGGTCTCGTTGAAGCGGTCGAAGTTAACCGTCATGTCCCACAGCGCGGCGGCGATGTGCGTCGGCGGCGGGAACCAGCGCGGGTTGAGGATGCCCGAGGTCGCCAGCCACTGCCAGGTGGCCAGGATCAAGACCGGGAACAGCCACGCCAGCAGCTTCTGGAACGGCGCCTGCAGCCGGAACGGCAGCCGCCTCTGCAGCGCCTCGGCGGCGAACACCAGCAGAACGAACTCGGCGCCGAGCAGAAGCCACCACAGCTGGTCCCAGAGCCCGAGCACGGTCGCGACAAGGGCCACCGCGACCATGGCGACTAGTGGCAACCACGGGCCGTCCCGCCTCACCGCTGCGCCGCCATGGCCTGCCTCACCTCGTCGCGCAGTTCCTCCCAGATGGCACCGGTGAGCGCGGCGAACTCAGGCTTCGAGGTAGTGCCGATGTCCCGAGGACGGGGCAGGTCGACCTCGAACTCCGACTTGTTGGTGCCGGGGTGGGCGGTCATCAGCACCACCCTGTCGCCCAGCAAGACCGCCTCCTCGATCGAGTGAGTTACGTACAAGACGGTCTTGTGCGTCTCCTCCCAGAGCCGCAGCAGCTCCTCCTGCAGGACCGCGCGCGTCTGCGCGTCGAGGGCGCCGAGCGGCTCGTCCATGAGCAGCACCTGCGGGTCATTGGCCAACGCCCTGGCGATAGACACGCGCTGCTTCATGCCGCCCGAGATCTGCGCAGGGTAGTAGTCGGCGAAGCGCTTCAAGCCGACCTTGCCGAGCCAGGTCGAGGCGATCTCGTGGCGCTCGGCCCGGCCGTAGCCGCGCATCTCGAGGCCGAAGGCGACATTGTCGCGCACCGTCTTCCAGGGGAAGATGGCGTACTCCTGGAAGACCACGTTGTTAAGCGGCAGCTTCGGGTCGGGGCCGGGCACGATGCGGACCTCGCCGCCCGAGAGCGTCTCGAGCCCGGCCACGATGCGCAGGAAGGTCGACTTGCCGCACCCCGAGGGGCCGACGAGACAGACGAACTCGCCTTCACGGATCGTCATGTCGAAGTTCACGACAGCGGGCACGTCGCCCGCCAGCGAGGGGTAGACCTTGCGCGCGGCGCGGGCGATGACCTTGGCGCCTGGTCCGGCCTCCGGCGCGCCGGCGTGCGGGCTCAAGGCTGGTAGGTACCAGCGGCTTCCAGGGCGAACTCGACGAACTCGGTGGTGACGACGTTGCCGAGGTCGATCGGCTCCTCGTACTCGGTGCGGCCGTTCTCGCGGTGCACGCGCTCGACGTCGGCGAGGCCTTCGATGGGGATGGTCAGGTTCGGGTCGTAGAACACCGGCGTGCCGATCTTTATCGCCTCTTCAGTGGAGTTGACGTAGCGCAGGTAGGCGGCGATGTTCTCCTCGTCGTAGTAGTCCTCGCCCTGCATGAGGCGTGCAGCCTCGAGCAGAGCCAGTGCGAAGCGGTTTGCTACCTCGGGGCGCTCGGTGAGGAACTCGCCAGAGCCGACGAAGGCGACGGTCATCAGCCCAGGTACAAGGTCAGTGGCGAGGGTGGTACCGGTGCCGGCGGCCTCAACCTGATCGGCGTACGGCGAGCCGAGGATGGCGGCGTCGACCGAGCCGTTCTCGAACGCGGCAGGCATGTCGGCGTTGGCGAGGTTCTGCGACTGCACGTCGCGGATGGTGAGGCCACCGCGCTCGAGAGCCTTGGCAAGGAGGTACTCGCCGCCGCTGCCTGGGCCACCGGCGACGGCCACCACGCGGCCCTCGAGGTCCTCCACAGAATCGACTTCACCGGATTCGAAGAGTTCGGTTCTCACCATGAGCTGTGTGGGGCTGTTCTCGAACGGCTCGAGCCCACCGGGCGCGAACACGCGGATGTCGATGCCTTGGTTCCAGCCGTTCCACAGCGAGGTGACGATGGCGATGCCGCCGACGTCGATCTGGCCCTGCTCGAGGAACGCTATGGCTTCGGTGCCCGAGGCGACCGGGTCGATGCTGACGTCGAGGCCGTACTTCTCGAACAGGCCCCGCTCCTGGGCGACGTACATCGTGGCGAACTTGAGGATCGGCACGAACGCCACGCTCACCTCTGCGGGCGGGTCGAGCGGTTCGACCAAGGGCTCCTGCGCCATGGCGGAGCCGGTCATCAAGCCAAGTGCGGTCAGTGCCGTGATCAACCAGCGGAGCTTGCGCATCATGCTGTCCTCCTAGGGTCGCCGCCCATCCATTCGTCGTTCATCAATTCGTCGTTCATGAATTCGTTGATGAACCCGCCGTTGATGAACCAGCGTGGTTGGCGATCAGGGGCACATACTAACGTCCATTCGACCCGCGGTCGGCGCGGGTGAGCGTTGACTTAAGCGGGTGCGTTAGCCCGCCGCCGGCAGGAGAGGACACACAGGACCATTGTCCTCCTAGCGGCGTGGATATCATCTAGATGGTATGCGGCGCGCTGAACAGCACGGCACGACGGAGCTTCGGTCCTTCGCCTCGCGCGCCAGCGCGAGGTCGACATGACGCCGACGCTGTCGCTGGCGTTCGTCGCCGGCGTCCTCTCGTTCCTCTCGCCGTGCGTGCTTCCGCTGGTGCCGAGCTACCTGGCGTACGTGGGCGGCAGCTCGCAGGCTCGCCGGCGGGTGCTCGTCAGCAACAGCCTCTTGTTCATCGCCGGCTTCGGCCTCGTGTTCGTCGCCTTGGGCGCAGCAGCCAGCCTGCTCGGCTCGCTGCTGCGCGGTAACAAGGACGTCCTCACGATGGCCGGCGGCGTGATCGTCATCTTCTTCGGCCTGGTGATGCTCGGCGTGATACGGCTGCCGTGGCTCTACCGCGACAGCCGTCCGCAGTACCGCGGCGACGCGCAGACGCCGTGGGGCGCCCTGCTGCTTGGCATGGCCTTCGCCGCCGGTTGGACGCCTTGCATCGGGCCGATCCTCGGCGGCATCCTCGGGCTCGCCGGCGCCAGCGGCACACTCGGCCAAGGTGTCGGGCTGCTGGTCATGTACTCCGTCGGGCTGGGCGTCCCCTTCCTGCTCGCAGCGCTGTTGTTCGAACCGTTCCTGCGCTTCTCCGGCCGGTTCCGCCGCTACCTGCCATGGGTCGAACGCGGCGCCGGCATCCTGCTGCTCATCGCCGGCGTGCTGATGCTCACCGGTACCTACACCAAGCTCAACACCTTCCTGATCCAGCTGACCCCCGATTGGCTGCTCTCGAGGCTGTGACCGAAGTCGACAAGCCCGGTGAGCCCGAGGTCGCCAAGCCCGCTGCGTCCGAAGCCAAGATCGGTGAGCCCGCGACGCTGGCGATCCGCCTTAGTGGCATCGCCCGCCGGCTTGGCCGGGAGGCGGTGCTGCGCAGCATCGACATCGAGATCGCGCCGGGGCGCGTGGTGGTGCTTCGCGGCAGCAACGGGGCCGGCAAGACGACCCTGCTGAGGCTGATCGCCACCCGCCTGCGTCCTAGCCACGGCGACGGCGCCGTGTTCGGGCACGACCTCGTGCGCGAGGCCGACGCGGTGCGCGGGCACATCGGCATGCTCGGCACGATGGGCGGCAACTACCCGCTGCTCAGCGCCAAGGAGAACCTCGCACTGGCGCTCGACCTCGCCGGCAAACAGGGCTCGCAGCACGTCGTCGACGCGCTGCGCACCGTGGGTGTCGAGGGCGTCGGCGAACGTAATGGTCGCGGCCTCGACGACGCGCTGCGCACCGTGGGTCTCGAGGGCGTCGGCGACAAGCTCGTGCGCACCTACTCAAGCGGCATGAAGAAGCGCCTCGGCCTGGCCAGGCAGCTGCTGCTCGACCCCGACCTGTGGCTGCTCGACGAGCCTCACGCCGCGCTCGACGAGGACGGCAAGGCGCTTATCGACCGCTGCGTGATGGCCGCCCGTGAACGGGGCCGCACGGTGCTGATGTCGTCGCACGAGAGCGAGCGCCACGGCCTCACGCCCGACGCCGAGGTCGTGCTCGAACAGGGCGTGCTGCGCCGTGTAGGCGCGGGTCAGCGCGCGCCCACCGGGAGCCTTGCCTCGTGAACGACCTCACCGCGCTGCTGGCCGTCGCCCGCAAGGACCTGCTGCAGGAGCTGCGCAGCAAGGCGACGACGGTGGCAACGGTGTTCTTCTCGGGCATGACGCTGATGCTCATGGCGTTCGCGCTCGGCCGTGACCAAGCCGTGCTCGCCCGGTCCGCCCCCGGCGTGCTGTGGGTCGCGGTGGTGCTAGCTGGCGTGATCGCCGCCGCGCAGAACTTTCAGGCCGACCTCGAGGAGGGCGCCTTCGAGCAGCTGCTCACCTATCCAGTCGCCCGCGCGGCGATCTACCTCGGCAAGCTGCTGGCCAACTGGCTCTACCTAGCGGCGCTGGCACTGCTCCTGGCGCCGCTAGCGCTGGTGTTCTACGGTGCGGCCGTCGATGGCGCCTTGGGAGTGCTTACGCTCGTCGCCACGCTGCTGCTCGGCGCGTTCGGCTTCGCCGTCATCGCCACCTTCTACGCCGCCCTCACCTCGAACCTGCAGGCCAGGGAGGCGCTGCTTCCGGTGCTGATGTTCCCTATCGTGGTGCCGATACTGCTGGCCGCGGTCCGCGCCAGCGAGGCGCTCGTCAGCAGTGGCGCCGCCGTCACCATGGGCGCCGGCACTGGCGCCGGAATTGGCGCCGGCGTCGGCCCCGACGTCGCGCTGGCCGGCGACTGGCTGCTGCTGTTGGCGGGCTTCGACCTCGTCTACTTCGTGGTCTGCAGCGCGCTGTTCCACTTCGTGGTGGACGAGTGAATCACTGCCGCTCGAACGTCCCGTGTGAGCCCGGCGGGCGCGAAGGTGCACAGGTTGCCTGGAACTTATCCGGCGACCCCGTAAACTACGGGGCGCGGGGAGCCCGTCGCACGCCAAGCGCGTGCGCGTCGCACGCACAGGAGCGAGGAGAAGGAGAGTCGATGACAAACACCGTCGCGAGCCAGAAGCGGCCCCTATGGCTGACGCTGCTCGGCCTGGCCTGCCTGGTCGGCCTCGTCATCGGGGCGTACCTCGCGCTGGTGGTGAGCCCACCGGATGTCAACCAGGGCGAGCTGATCCGCATCATGTACG
>DASROV010000153.1:0-4291 GCA_035646755.1 Trueperaceae bacterium
CGCGTAGCCTACTTCACCGAGACGTTCCTGCCCAAAGTCGACGGCATCGTCACGCGACTGGTGCGCTCGCTAGAGCAACTCGCGCTGTTGGGGCACGAAGCCCTTATCTTCGCGCCCCACGACCCCCCCGGGGCCTACGCCGGCCATAGGGTCGTCAAGGTCCCGGCGCTGTCGTTCCGGCCGTGGTACCCCGAGCTGTTCCTGGGGCTGCCCCGGCCGCGACTCGGCCGCGAGCTCGACCATTTCGCCCCCGACATCGTGCACGTCGTGAACCCGGTGGTGCTGGGGCTGTGGGGCACGCTCATCGCCAAGCAGCGCAACCTGCCGCTGCTGGCCTCGTATCACACCGACCTCACCCAGTACGCCATGCACCTCAAGCTGCCGATGTTGCGGCGGCCGGGAGCGCGCTTCCTGCGCGACGTCCACAATCAGGCGCACGTCAACCTCGTCACCAGCCATCCGATGATGAACTCGGCCAAGGGCCTCGGCATCGAACGGGTGCGGTTGTGGCCGAAGGCGGTCGACACCGAGCTGTTCCGCCCAGAGCGGGCCACGCGGGCGATGCGCTCGAGGCTCACCGACGGGCATCCCGACGACAAGCTGATGATCTATGTGGGGCGACTCAGCTTCGAGAAGCGCCTCGACTGGCTCTACGCGCCCGTCACCTCGATACCCGGCGTGAGGCTCGCCCTGGTAGGGGCAGGCCCCGCCGAGGCCGACCTCAAACGTCGCTTCGCCGGCACCAACACGGTGTTCACCGGCTACATGGCGGGGGCGGAGCTGGCCGCCGCCTACGCCAGCGCCGACGTGTTCGCCTTCCCCTCCGACACCGAGACCTTGGGGTTCGTCGCGATGGAGGCGATGGCCTCAGGGGTGCCGGCGGTCGGCGCCCGCGCGGGCGGCATCCCCGACGTCATCGAGCACGGCGTTAACGGCCTCATGTTCACGCCCCTCGACCTCGGCGACCTCACCGATCAGCTACGCAAGCTACTCACCGATGACGTGTTGCGCGAGCGCCTCGGCAAGAACGCCAGGGCGGACATGGAGCAGCACGGCTGGCGCGCCGCCACCGAGTCGCTCGTCGACAGCTACCAGACCGCCATCCGCCTGCAGCGGCGGTTCGACCCGCCCAGTCGGTACTAAGCCTCGAGCCGCAGCCAACCACCTCGCCGCCGCGCCCCTGGCTAGGACTTCACAGCACCGGCAGCCGACCGACGACGACCGGCACGCCGTCATCGTGGAGCACGGTGACGTCGGCGCCGTAGGCCGTGCGCAGGAGGTCGGCGTCGAGCACTTGCTGCGGTGGGCCGTCGGCCAGGATGCCGCCGCCGGCGAGCAACACCAGGCGATCGGCGACCCGCGCGGCCAGGTTGAGATCGTGAAGGACGAGCAGGACGCCGGTGCCGCGCCCTGCCTCACGCCGAGCGAACGCCAGCAGCTCGAGCTGGTAACGCAGGTCGAGGTGGTTCGTCGGTTCGTCGAGCAGCAGGAAACGCGCCTGTTGCGCCAGCGCCCGGGCCAACACCACGCGTTGCCGCTCCCCGCCCGACAGCGTCTGCACGCCGCGGCCGGCGAGGGCGAGCGTGTTCGTGTCACGCAGAGCCCTGTTGACCACCTCCGCGTCCGCGCGGGTGCGCGAGCCGAACAACCCCTGGTGCGGCGTGCGACCCATCGCGACGACGTCCTCGACCACGAAGCCGGCCGGCGTGCGCGGCTCCTGGGCCACGAGCGCGACAGCCCTGGCCAGCTCGAAACGGCCAAGCCTGGCCAGCGGCTCGCCGGCCAGGGTCGCTTCGCCGTTGGTCGGCCGCAGGCGGTTGGTGAGCAGCTTGAGCACGGTGCTCTTGCCCGAGCCGTTGGGCCCGACGAGCGCCACGCACTCGCCGGCGCGCAGGCTCAGATTCACGGCGTGAAGCACAGGCCGGCCCGGGTAGCCGGCTGAGACGCGAGACAGGGCGAGGCCGGACGCAGGCGTCGGCCCGACCCCTTCGCCAAGGTGCGCGCTCAGCGCCGCCGCCACAGCAACACCAGGAAGAACGGCCCCCCGACCAGCGCGGTGATGATGCCTACTGGCAGTTCGGCCGGGGTTATCACCGTCCTGGCGAGCAGGTCGGCGACGACCATGAAGGTCGCCCCCCAGGCCAGCGAGTGCACGAGCAGCGCCCGGTGGCGCGGGCCAACCAGCAGGCGGACGGCGTGCGGCGTCATCAAGCCCACGAAGCCGATGATGCCTGCCACGCTCACCGCGGCCGCGGTTACCAGGGTGGCGGCGACGAGCAGTACGTACTTGACGCTCTCAACCGGCAGGCCGAGCTGCGCAGCCCCCTCCTCGCCGAGTTGCAGCACGTCGAGGGCCCGGGCCAGCGACATCGCGACAACCACCGCCGGTACCATGAACCCCGTGACGACGGCGACCTCGGCCCAGCCAGCGAACGAGAAGCCGCCGAGCAGGCGCGCCAGGATGCCGGCAGTGAGTTCACGCTCGGCCAGCATCAGGAACGAGGTGCCGGCGCCGAGGATCGAGCTGAGCACCACGCCGGCCAGGATCAGGCGCACTACCGGCAGCGCGCCGCCCTGCTGCGCCAACAGCATGACCACGATCACCGAGGCGAGCGCGAACACGAACGCCAGCAGCGGCGCCTGCAGGCCGAGGAACCCGGCCGATCCGCCGAACACCGCGGCCAGGGCGGCGCCGAAGCCGGCCCCGCCGGCGGTGCCGAGCAGATAGGGGTCGGCCAGGGGGTTGCGGAACACCCCTTGGTACACCGCCCCGGCGAGGCCGAGTCCACCCCCCACGAGTGCGGCCAACAACGCGCGCGGCACGCGGATCTGCAGCACGATCGTGTCGAGAGCGCCTACCGCCTCGCCGCGCAGTCCCCTCCCGAGAGAGCCGAGCAGCTGCCCAACCGTCACCTCGCTACTGCCGGTCGCGACGGCCACCACGAGCGCGACGAGCAACAGTGCGGGTGCGGCCATTGTCGCCAGCAGGCTCGAACCAGGACCGCGGCCGTTCGCCACGACCCTAAGGGAGTTCAGGTAGACGCAACTCCGGATGCAATAACGTCACCAGCAACTCGACCGCCTCCGCGAGCCGCGGCCCGGCTCTGGTAAGTAGGTTCACCTGCTCGACGCTGAGCTCGAGCACCTGATCCTCCCGCACGGCCGTGATGCTCGCCCAGCCGGGACGCGCCGCGACCGACGCCGCTGACTCGCCGAAGGGCGCGTCGGTGAGCAGGATGATCTCAGGGTCGCTGGCGACGACGAACTCCGGTGCTACCTGCGGGAAGTCGCCCATGTCGCCGGTGACGATGTTGTCGCCGCCCGCGCGACTCAGCAACGTGCCGATGAACGAGTTCGGCCCGGCGCTGTACGGGGTCGGATCGAGCTCGATGAACACGCGGGGACGGGCGACCCCCTCGAGTGCCTCACCTACTGCCTCGAAGCTCGCCTCGATGCTGGCGCTCAGCTCCGCAGCGCGTTCGCTCTCGTCGAAGATGACACCGAGGGTGGTGAAGTAGGCGAGGGTCTCCTCCACCGTCTGCGGGGTGCCCGCGTAGACGGTGACGCCGAGGCGCTGAAGCGCCTCGTGGACGCCGGAGTACTCGTCGGCGAGTACCAGGTCCGGCTCGAGCGCGACGATTGCCTCGATGTCGGGCGCGAAGGCGTTGCCGACCCGCGGCAGGTCGGCGATCTCCTCAGGGAAGTCGGTGTTGCTGTCAACCGCCACCAGCAGGTCGCAGGAAGCGACGGCGCAGACGCTCTCGCTGTGGCTGGGCGCGAGGGAGACGATCCGCTTCGGTGTCTCATCGAGTCGGATCTCGCGACCAAGGTCGTCGCTTACGGTGACACCCTGCGCCGCGGCGAGGCTGGACAACAACACCAGGCTGAGCAGGAGAAGCGGGCGGCGGCTGGGGCGACGGGTACTCGACATCATGGGTGCCTCCTCGGGCGCCCACGCGAGCTCGACGGGTCGGGTCGAACTCGCTTCTCCTCCCAGTAACCGGGAGGCGGTTGTCGAGTCGGGCCCTGCCTCGTCCTCGCGAGGGGAACTCGGCCGGTTCTCGCTCTACTGAGCGAGTACCGTCGTCGACGGGCCGGTGCTCGGACTTCGGGCGCTGCTTGCGCAGCCGTTACCGTTGCGGGACAGTGCCGGACTCACACCGGCTTCCCCGACCTTCGACGCCGATACTCTATGGCGCCTGAGTGAACGTGTCAATCGACGATGACATCGTGCGTGGGGCGGCGGCCGGGGCGCGTGGCCGGTGTTAACCTGCCCGCCGTGCCGCAGTTG
>DASROV010000154.1:0-3708 GCA_035646755.1 Trueperaceae bacterium
GCCAGCAGCCGCTCCTCCACCCTGGCGTTGAGCAGCCACGGTTGCGCCACCACGGCGGTGGCGCCGCCGGCTGCCAAGGCTCGAGCGCTCGCCCGCGACCGCTCGCCGCGCCGCGGCCCTTGGCCGGCGGCCTGCCGCTCGGCCGCCCGGCGGTGCCGTGACCACACGCGCTTCGCCGCCCCGGGGTCGCCAAGCAGGCGCTGCAACAGCAGCACGGCGTCGGTCTCGATGTCAGGGTCGGGATAGGCCGCCACCGCGAGAACCTCGCCAAGCGCGGCGACCGTGTCGCTCACGGCGCCGGGCAGGTCGGCGACCCAGCGGTCCTGGGCGCCGCCACGCTGCGAGCCCGACTCGGGGTTGAGCCGCGGCAACACCACTAGCTGGCACGAGGCAAGAGCCAGGGCCTGCGCCGCGGTGAGGCGGAACGGGCCGCCCGGTATCGGCTTCTCCTCCAGTTGAACAAGCGAGGCCTCGACCTGCTCGCGCGCCGGGAAGACCGCCGTCGCGCCCGCTCCGCTGACGAGGTCGTGCCAGAACGGCCCGTAGCGGTCCCACAGCAGTTGGGTGACGAAGCCGACCCGGATCTTGCCGGGCCCCTCGGAGATGTCCACGTCCCGCACGGCGGGCGAGTCTAGCACGGCGTCAAGCGGCCGCCGCCGTCGGGGTCGCGGTGCCCAAGTGGTCGAGCAGCGCTGCGGCGAGGACCTTGGCCGCGCCCTTGTCGAGGTACTGGTTGCCGTTGCCGCATTTGGGGGATAGCACACAGCGCGGGCACCCGTCGCGGCACGGGCAGCGCTCGAGTAGGTCGTAGGCGGCGCCGAGCCAGCGGGTGAACACCTCAGCACCAGCGCGCGCGTAGCCGACGCCACCAGGGTAGCCGTCGTAGACGAACACCATGCTGCCGCCGCTGGCGGGGTAGTGCGGGTACGAAACGCCGCCGACGTCCGCGCGCTCGCACAGCACGAACGCCGGCAGCAGTTGGATGAGCGTGTGCTCGAGGGCGTGAAGGGCGCTCGGCAGGTCGGCGGCGCCGGGCGTGCCGGGCACCCCGTCGGCGCTGAACCACACGGCTTGCGTGCGGTAGCTGATCTCGGGCAGGTCGAGCGGCCGTTCCTCGAGCACGGCCTCGCTGAAGTAGCGCTTGCGCACGTAACTGGTGACGTTGTGGTGGACGAGCACCTCGCCTACGTGCACGCCGGAAGGCAACCGCCCGTCGTGGTCATGCACCCCCGTGAAGGTGCCAGGGCGACAGCCGGTCGCTCGTCGAGGCTGGCTGGCTGGTGGGGGCGCGACGATCTCGATCTCGGTCTCGGAGCGCGGCTGGGTGTAGTAGTCCTCGATATGCGGCAGCAGGTGAGCGACACCTTTGTCCAGGTCGAGGCGAGCGACGAGGTAGGTATCGCCCTGGTGGAGGTACACCGCACCCGGGTGAAGGTCGCGCAGGGCCGCGCCCTGGTCGGTGACGCCCAGGGTCTTGCCGGTGCCGTCTTTCAGGCGCACCTGCTTCCCTCCGGTGCCGCGTAGGCTCACGCGTCGGTGCGGATAGCGGCCAAGGTGCTTGAACAAGCCCGCCGGAGTCGGGTAGAGATGCGGCACGCTCGCCAGGTCGAGCCACGGCGCCACCAGATCCTCGTCCTGAGCCAACGGCGCCTCGGCCGCCGCGCAGGCCATGTGCAACGGGTGCACGACGGAATTGAACGGGTCGGCAACGGCGTTCTCCACTGGGCCGTCAACGAGCAGGTCGGGGTGCGTGAGGTAGTACTCGTCGAGCGGGTCGGCGGCCGGGATCAGCAGCGCAAGCGAGCGCCGGCCGGCCCTACCGGCGCGGCCGGCGCGCTGCCACAGCGCCATCTTCGACCCTGGGTAGCCGACCATCACGACCGCGTCGACGCCGCCGATGTCCATCCCGAGCTCGAGCGCGCTGGTTGCGGTGAGCACGGTGATGTCGCCGTTCTTGAACCCCGACTCGAGCAAGCGGCGATCCTCGGCCGTGTAACCAGCGCGGTAGCTCTGGATGCTGCCGGCAAGCGCCGCGTCGAGGTAGCCACTGGCGTAGCGCCTTATCAACTCCGCGCTCTTGCGCGAGTTGCAGAAGAAGATCGAGCGCAGCCCGCGCTTCGCGAACTCGGCGGCGAGATGCGCGGCCTCGGTGTTAGCACTGCGACGGCGGTCGCTGCCGTCGAGTTGAGCGGGGCGCCACATGATGAACTCGCGCGCCGCACTGGCGGCGTCGTCGTCCTCCAAGACGGTGAAGCGCCTGCCGGTGAGCCGCGCGGCGTGCTCTTGCGGGTTGCCGATGGTGGCGCTCGCGCAGATCACCTGCGGGCGCGCGCCGTAGCGCTCAGCCATGCGCAGCAACCGTCTGGCGACGTTGGCGACGTGCGTGCCGAGCACCCCGCGGTAGGCGTGGAGCTCGTCGAGGACGAGGTAGTCGAGCCGGCCGAGGAAGCTCGCCCAGCGCTCGTGGTGCGGCAGGATGCCGTAGTGCAGCATGTCGGGGTTGGTGAGCAGACAGGCGGCTTCGTCGCGCAGGCCGGCCCGCCGCTCGGGAGCGGTATCGCCGTCGTAGGCGACTACCTGCGCCGCCAGCTCGGGACGCAGCCCGGTGGCCACGGCGCGCAACCGCTCGAGCTGGTCGTGCGCGAGGGCCTTGGTCGGGTAGAGCAGCAGGCTCGTGCGCCGGCGCGCGGTGGCCGCGGCGACCGGCAGTTGGAACAACAGCGACTTGCCCGAAGCCGTCGGGGTAGCCACCATGAGGTCGTCACCGCGCCCGAGCACCTCGAAGCCGCGGGCCTGATGCGCGTACGGCGTGAGGCCGAGCGCGGCCAGTTCGGATGCGAACGGACCGCTGTAGTCAGGCTCGAGCCGCGCGCGGCGCGGCGGGAAGAACTCGAACGAGGCTACCTGCTGCTGGTAGTCGGGCAGAGCGGTGAGCAGCGCGTGAAAGCTCCCTACCTGCTCGCTGGCCCCGCTCGACACGTTCACCGCCATATCGACAGCGAGCCTACCGCGCGCCTCGCCCGGTGATAGACTCGCGGCAACCGTCGCGGTGCAGTTCTTACTGGCCCGTAAAGGCCGGCCCGCCGCGAGGTGAACAACGATCTTGACCAACCTTGCTCACATCTTCGCCACGGTTACGAGCGCCAGCTGATGGCCGCGCTCGTCGTCGTCGTGGTCGTCGCGCTGGCGGCGGCGCTCGTCGCCTCCCAGGCGTGGATCATCGTCGGGATGTTCCGTGACGACCGCGGGCGGCGGCCACCCTCGTCAGCAGCCGACCCGAGCGCCTTCTCTGGCTCGGCGCCGCGTGTGGCCAGGAGCGCGAGCGTCATCATCCCCGCTCACAACGAGGAGCAGCGCCTTCCGGCCACGCTCGCCAGCCTTGGCGCCATCGAGTACGAAGGCGAGATCGAGTTCGTCCTTGTCGACGACCGCTCTAGCGACGCGACCGGCCGCTTGATGGCCAAGGCCGCCGCCGCCGATGGCCGGTTCAAGCTGGTCACTGTCGTGGCGGCGAGCAAACGCTACGCGCCGAAGGTCAACGCGGTCATGCAAGGCATCAAAGGCTCGAGCGGCGAGGTCATCGTCACCAGCGACGCCGACTGCAGCTACTCCCCCCGCTGGGTCTCCGCGCTTGTCGAGCACCTGGCCGACGACGTGGTCATGGTCTGTGGCTACGTCGAGACGCTGCCGCCCGCCGGCGCCAGGGGC
>DASROV010000155.1:0-12218 GCA_035646755.1 Trueperaceae bacterium
GGGCGCCCCCGAGTCGCAGCTCTCGCGCAACTCGCGGGTTATGGGCACCCGGCCGAGGACCCGCAGGCCCTCCTGTTCGGCCCAGCGGTCGGCCCCGCCCTCACCGAAGATGTAGTCACGCTCGCCGTTGGGAAGCGCGTAATAGCTCATGTTCTCGATAATGCCGAGCACCGGCACGTGGGTCTTCCTGGCCATGGTGTAGGCGCGCTTGACGTCGGCAAGCGCCACTGCCTGCGGCGTGGTCACGAGCACCATGCCGGTCACGGGCACGAGCTGGGCGAGTGACAACTGCACGTCGCCGGTGCCGGGCGGCAGGTCGACGATAAGGTAGTCGAGCTCGCCCCATACGGTCTGCTTGAGCAGCTGCGTGAGCGTGCCGTGGAGGATCGGTCCGCGCCAGGTAAGTGCCTGACCGTCCTCCACCAGGTTGGCGATGGAGATCACCTTCACGCCGTGGTTCTTCAGCGGGATGATGTTCTTCTCCTCGTCGGCCATCAAGCGGCGACCCTCGACCGCGTACATCTTCGCCTGGCTCGGACCGTAGATGTCAGCGTCGAGCAGGCCGACGCTCGCGCCCTCGAGGGCCAGGGAAGCGGCGAGGTTGGCGGCGACCGTCGACTTACCGACGCCACCCTTGCCCGAGCCGACAGCGACAACGTAGTCGATACCCGGCAGCGGCTGTTGCTGCGGTTTGCCAGGAGCGGGGAAGTCGATGCTCACCTCGACGTCGCCAAGCTGCTCGCGCATGGCGGCGCGGACATCGCCTTCCACGCGGGCCCGCAGCGAGGCCGCGGGCGCGGGCAGGTCGAGGGTGAGCGCGACGGCATCGCCCGTGACGTCCACGCGCGCGACCATACCGAGGCTGACGATGTCGTCGCCGAGCGAAGGATCCTTTACGTGTCTAAGCGCGTCGAGGACACGCTCCTCGGAGAACTTCATATCGTCTGGAGCCTACCAGCGCGACGAAGGTCCCACAACGACGCAGGTGACTGACGCTTATACTCGAAGCCGTGAACGACGCCAGCCGCTTCGAACGCGGTGAACGGTACTCCGTCGTACGGGACATCACCACCTACCGCGGCGTCGACCCGATCACTGGCCTCGACGTGCTCATCTACGACTTCCCAGGCGAGGCGAGGGCCGCCGCCGGCAGCATCGTCTCCGATCACCTGCCGCCCATCCTGGCCGTCTCCAGTGACGGCGCCAGGGGCACGCTGGTCAGCGCCATGCCGTTCGGCGCCAGCCTCGTGGCGCCCGGTGAGCGAGTTGTCGACGACCGCTTCGGCATGCAGGCGGTCGGCGCGCTGCGCGATGCTCACGCGCTCGGCCTGGTACACGGCGACCTGTCCACCTCGAGGGTGCTCTTGGCCAACGCCCAGGTCTACCTCGAGGGTTACGGGGTGCCGTGGGCGGGCGCGGGCGCGCCAACGGATGAGCAGGCCCTTCACGCCGACCTGCAGGCGCTAGTTCGAGCCCTGATCGAGCTCGGCGGTGACAACCTCAGCGCCGAGGTCTCAGCGGCGCTGCGGGGGGCGTCGGCCAAGGGCAGCTATCCGCCGATGACCGCACCCCGACTTCACGCCATCATCAGGCGCCTGGCGGGCGGCGCCGTCAAGGTGCCGGGAGCCGGCTTCGGCAAGCTCACCTTGCCGACGACGACCGCTCCGGCGTCAGGGAGCGCGGCCGACGCCGCGCGCGAGCGCCACAGCTCCCAGGCGGCCACCTCGACTGATCGACCCCGCCACAGCACCGGCCAGAACACCGGCCAGAACACCGGCCAGAAGGCCGGGCCGACCGCCCCTCCCAACGCGGCCAGCGAGGATCCAGAGCCGATCACCCTCAACTCCGACCCCGGTCTTACGCCGCCTGGGGAGCCACCGTCGTCGGGCGGCCAGCCCTCACGCGGCCTGTCCCCGCGCGATACCTCGCCCGGCTTCGTCAAGGCCCTGCCACCGGGCGCCACGTACCGCCACGGGAACCTCGAAGAGGGCCTGCGCCCCGCACCGATCCGTCTCGACAGGGATGAGGAGGCGGCCGCCCGGCGGCGGTCGTGGCGCGGCCCGGCCCTGCTGCTGCTGGTCTTGCTCGTAGCGGGCCTGGCTGCCTACCTGACCATGCTCTGGCAGCGCTCTGACAACGCTGGCCCGGCCGTCAAGGCCTTCTACCTCGTCGACGTGCTCGTCGAACCGGCGAACATGCCCCCGGTGCAGATGATCGTCGACAAGAGCCCGAACGACTCCACCTACGCCACTGGCACGGTCCTCGGCTCGGTGCCGGCGCGCCGTCAGTTCGACGCGGTCGGCACCTGGGTGGTGCACGGCGTCTTCCAGGAGCGCACGACGCCACCTGTCACCGTGCAGATCCCCCAGACGACGAGCATCACGCTCACGTTTCCCCCGGCAAACGGGCCCTAGTCGGCCACGGGCCCGGCGAGCAGCAAGCAGCCACCGGCTGACAGGAGGCCCATGGCAAGCATCGTCGTGATCGATTACGGCTCGCAGTACACGCGCCTCATCACGCGCCGTCTGCGCGAGCTCAACGTCTACTCGGTGATCGTCGCCCACACGGTGAGCGCTAAGGATCTCAGCGACCTCGGTGCGGCGGGCGTGATCCTCTCCGGGGGTCCGCGCAGCGTGACCGCCGCCGACTCGCCAGGTCTGCCGCCCGGCCTGCTCGAGCTCGGCGTGCCGATCCTGGCCATCTGCTACGGCATGCAGCTCATCGCCCGCGAGGCCGGTGGCCGCGTGCTGGCCCGGAACGAGGCGGGCGAGGCCGGTGGGGCCGGCATAGCCAGTGGGGCCGGCAGGGCCGGTGAGTACGGTAAGGCGGCGCTGGTCGATTACGGCGGCACCCTCTTCGACGGCGTTGAGGGCGAGTTCGTGGCCTGGATGAGTCACGGTGACAGCGTAGTCGAGGCGCCGAGCGGCTTCGAGGTGACCGCGACCACGGAGTCGGGCCTCATCGCCGCGATGGAGCACACCGGCCGCGGCGTGTACTGCCTGCAGTTCCACCCGGAGGTGAGGCACACGCCGAAGGGCGCTGTGCTGCTCGAGCGCTTCGTCGAAACCACCGGCCTGCCGCGCGATTGGACGGCCGAGAACATCGTGCAGGAGGCGACGGCGAACGTACGTGCCGCCGTAGGCTCGCAGCGGGTGCTGCTGGCGATCTCGGGAGGCGTCGACTCGAGCACCCTTGGCTTGCTGCTCAACCGCGCGATTCACGACCAACTGGTTGCGGTGTTCGTCGACCACGGCCTGCTGAGGTTAGGCGAGGCCGATGAGGTGGAAAGAGCACTGCGCGCGCTTGGCGTCGATCTCCACGTGGTGGACGCCAAAGAGCGTTTCCTGCGGGCGCTGGCCGGCGTCAGCGATCCCGAGACCAAGCGCAAGATCATCGGTGGCGAATTCATCAAGGTCTTCGAGGAGCAGGCGCGGGCGCTCGGCGCGGGCGCCGAGGGCATTCGCTTCCTCGCGCAGGGCACGCTCTATCCCGACGTCATCGAATCGGCAGGGACTGCCGGAGCGGCGGTGATCAAGTCGCATCACAACGTCGGCGGCCTGCCTGCCGACCTCGGCTTCGAACTCATCGAGCCGTTCAGGAACCTGTTCAAGGACGAGGTGCGCGAGGTCGCCGAGGCGCTTGGGCTGCCGCCGCACCTTCGCGAGCGTCACCCGTTCCCGGGCCCAGGGCTGGCCATCCGCATCATCGGTGAAGTGACCAAGGAGCGCCTTGAACTGCTCGCCCGCGTCGACGACGTGTTCGTTACCGCGCTGCGGGAGTTCGGCCTCTACCTGGAGACGTGGCAGGCGCTCGCCGTCCTTACGCAGGTGCGCTCGGTCGGCGTCATGGGCGACGAGCGCTCATACGGTTACCTCGTCGCGTTGCGAGCCGTTACCAGCGTCGATGGCATGACCGCAGACTGGGCGCGACTGCCGCACGAGTTCCTCGCCACCGTCAGCAGCCGCATCGTCAACGCCGTGCCCGAGGTGAACCGCGTGGTGTACGACATCACCAGCAAACCGCCAGGCACCATCGAGTGGGAGTGACGAGGGCCCAACCGTTGGTATCATCGGCCATGGCACGCGCCTGGCTCATTAAGAGCGAACCCGACTGTTACTCCTACCAGGACCTCGAGCGTGACGGCTCGACCGGTTGGGAGGGAGTGCGCAACTACCAGGCCCGCAACTTCATGCGTGACGAGATGCGCCCAGGCGACAAGGTGCTCTTCTATCACTCGTCAACCGCACAACCGGCGGTTGCCGGCGTCGCCGAGGTGGCCTCGGAGCCCTACCCGGACCCCGCGCAGTTCGATCCCGAAAGCGAGTACTACGACCCCAAGTCCACGCCCGAGGCACCGCGCTGGCAGCAGGTCGACTTCAAGGCGGTGGCCCAGTTGGCGCGCGAGGTCTCGCTCGCCGAGCTCAAGGAGCAGCCCGACCTGGCCGACATGCGACTACTGGCCAGGGGCAACCGCTTGAGCGTGATGCCCGTTGAGCCGGCCCATTTCGAGCGCGTCGTCGCGCTGGCCGAGCAGTGAGCACGCCCCGCAGCGGCGTCGTTACCCAGCCAAGGGCTGCGGGCGCGGCTGTCGGCGACGACCGGGCGCTCGGTAGCCCCGTGATAACATCGAGGTCATGAACGAGCGGCACGTGCGCGTCTTGCACATGGTGGCCGAGTCGTACATCGCCACGGCCCATCCGGTGCCATCGCAGCACATCGCCGATCAGCTCGACGTTTCGAGCGCCACGGTCCGCAACGACTTCGGCATGCTCGAGGAGGACGGTCTGCTGCAACAGCCGCACACCTCGTCCGGGCGGATCCCGACGGCGAGTGGGTTTCGCTTCTACGCGGCTTCGCACCTGCCGCCGCGGCGGTTGCCGAAGCGGGCGCGCGACGATGTCGCCCGTAGGTTGGCCAACGCCGACGGCGACGACGTCTTCCAGGTCGCCTCCGGGCTGGCCGCCCAGCTGTCAGGCTACGCCGTGCTCGTGCGCCTGCCCGCCGACCAGAGCCTGCGCGTGCTCGAGATCCACCTCTCCTTGCTGAGTAGCCGCCGGCTCTTGGCCGTTGTGGTGCTGGAGAGCGGTCTGGTGCGGCAACTCGGGGTCGACCTCCACCCCGCACCCGATGACGACGTTATCGACGATGCCGAACGCAACATCAGGCAACTGGCCTTGAGCGTAGGCGAGGTGCCCTCGGCCCTGCGCGTGCTTGCCAACAACACCGAAAGCGACCTGGCGCGCACGCTGCGCGCCGTTGCCGATGCCTGGGGAGGCTTGCGCTCTCCACGTCTGTTCCGCGACGGCCTTAGCCGCCTATTGGCCGAGCCGGAGGGTCACGACCCCGCGTTCGTACGCCTCGTTGTCGAGCTTATCGAGGGCGCCGCCCCCGTAAGCGAAGACCTCGAAGGTTCGTACGCTGTCGAACTCGACGACCATCTCGCCAAGATAAGCGCCGCCTTCGGGTTCGGGGCGGGCCGCGGCATGCTCACCCTGGTCGGGCCGGCTCGCATGCGCTACCCCCTGGCGCTGTCGATCGCCAGCGAGTTCGGCAGGGCCCTTGACAACACCGTCGCCGCGCCGCATGGCGGTTGACAGTGACGATCACCGTCAAGCTCTTCGCGCAGCTGCGCTCGGCCGCCGGCACCGGGCAACTGTCGCTCGAGCTGCCAAACGACGCCACCGCCGCTGACGCGGCCGCCAAGCTGCGCCAGACCCATCCTGGCCTCGAGACGAAGGGTTCCATGGTGGCGATAAACGCTGCCTACGCCGAGCCCGGCACCGTGCTCAGAGACGGCGACGTGCTGGCGCTGTTACCCCCTGTGGCAGGCGGCTGAAGCATGAGCGCGCTCGAGCCCTCCGGCGCTCCACCACCCCTGGCCTCGACCGCTGACCTCTTCCTCATCGGTGACCAGTCAATCGATCTCCCACGGTTGCTCGACTCGGTCTTCGACCCGTCGCTCGGCGGCGTAGCTGTCTTCCTCGGCCGCGTGCGCTCGCCCAACGCCGGCGTGAGCGTGCGCTACCTGGAGTACGAAGGTTACGAGGAGCTGGCCCTGAAGGTTCTCGCGGCGATCGCGGACGAGCTGCGAGAGCGGCACGGCCCGAGCCGCTGGGCGCTGCAGCACCGGCTCGGGCGGCTCGTCCCCGGCGAGGTGAGCTTGGCCGTGGTGGTGGCGACGGCGCACCGCGCGGCGGCGTTCGACGCCTGCGAGCAGGCGGTCGAGGAGTGCAAGCGACGGCTGCCGGTATGGAAGCTGGAAGTAACCGAACAGGGGTCACGGTTCGTGCCCGGCACGGCCACCGCCAGCTCCACCTTGTGACCTGCTTTGCAGGTAGTGAGCGATGACCCTTAAGCCGCATCCCAACGGAATTTCTCACAGCTAGAGCCGCCCTCCCGGCCCTATGCTCTAGGGCGTGCGATATGGGGGAGGAGGCTCGTGCCCAACGAAGTTTACGAGGCTGCGGTCGACGGCCTAAGCTCGCTCGTCTCCCCTCGCGTTGCCAAACGCATGGTGGACGAGGCGCTTCAGGCCACTAGCCGTACCCCCGACGACGTGAGTCGCTCTGCCATGCGCCGGTTGCTTCTCGGCCGCATACGGAAAGAGCTCGAGGGCGTGATGCCAACCGCCGCCGTCGGCCCCGGGCTCAAGCAGCTCGCGGCCGACTTCGACAACCATAGGAAGGTGCCTGGCGACCGGATGCGCGAGCACGACCGCGGACCTGGCAAAGGCGCCGGGAGTGGCGTAGACCACGAAGCCTCCTCCCGGCCCGAGAACCGGCCGTGGTGGCGAAGGGCCGTTCGCGGCAGTCGCGGCGGAGCCGACGACGACGCGCTGGTCGTCGGCGTCGCCGACGAGCAGCCGGCTACCGGATCCGCGGGCGCGGCCGCCCGGGGAACGCCGGTGGTCGACACCAGCGCGAGCGCCGCTGAGCGCCGCGCTACTGACCGCCGCTCGGACGACCGCCGCGGCGACGAGCGCCGGGTCGCCGACAGGCGCGCAACGCAGCGCCGTGGTGGATTGCCGTCCCCCGAAACCATCGGCGTCACCGCGAGCTCGATCTACCTGCCCGACGTGCCCTTGCCGCCGGCGCCGAGCGCGCCGTTGCCCGAGCTGACCCCCGGCCTCGTCGAACGCGCAGTGAGGGTGTTCGCCGAGCTCGAGACGGTGAGGCAGATCGTCGCGGTCCGCCGCGGAGCCGTGCTGCAGTCGAACGGAACGGGCATCGATTCACAGCGGCTGCAAGGGCTGAGCGTGGCCACCACCGCTCTGCTCTCCAAGGCCGGCACGCTCCGGGTCTTCTCGCTCGAACACGAGGCCGGCGTGCTGTTCCTCTTCCCCATGAAGGACGGCGCGATAGTCGTACTCACACAACCGAAGGTGAACATCGGCGCGGTCCTCTCAGCCCGCGCCGCCCTCGAGGAGGCAGCATGAACGCTCGTCACGGAGTCATCGCCATCTGCGCCGTTGTAGCCCTTGCCGGCGCTGGCGTAGCACTCGCCCAGGAGGACAACGTCCTGCAACGGTACGACCTGGCGTTGGAGAACCTGCAGTTCGCGATCGACTCGGTCCCCGGAGACGGCGTACAGGCTCGCGATGAGCTCGAGCGGGCGCTCAACGCGCTGCTAACGCTCTCACGCGACGCCACCAGCGTCAACCTCGTGCAGGCCATGGAGCAGACCTTCGCGAGGGCCCGCACCGCGGTCGAGAACCAGAGCCGCACCGACCTCGCCGTCCAGGCCGCGGTCCTGCGGGGCGGCTTCAGGCGCCTGGTTATGGACTCCGCGCTCACGGCCGACGCGGCCGGAGAACCCGAGGTGGCTCGCGGCAGGCTCCTCCACCTAGCCGCGGACATGGGCTTCAGCCAGGCAGCGCTCGACGAGCTCACCGCCGCACAAGGCGGAGACGCCATGCGCCTGGCCTTCGAGGCGGGCGTCGCCGACGCCATCGCCACCGAACTGACGGTCGCCAACAGGCTCCTGGAGAGCGACCGCGACGCTGCTTACGTCTCCGTCGCCACCGCCTATGGCGATTCGCTGCTCATCCAAGACTCGCCCCGCGCCGACACCGGGCTAAACCAGGCACTGCTCTCCGCCGCCCAGGCTCTCGTCAACGGCGACGACGAGGCGGTCGCCGAAGCCACGCAAACGGCAAGCGCTCAGCTCTCCAGGCTCGCGGCAGCGGCCCGCGCCGGCGAGGCGGGCGCGCCGCGAGCGGCTGGAGAGGTACCGGCTGATGCCGCCTCCGCCGACGACGACCCGGCCGCCGCCGCTGGCCCGGCCGCTGTCGAAGGCGAAGCAGCCGGCCAAGGCGAGCCCGCCGGCCAGGATGCGGCCGCCGCCACTGCCGCGACGGACGACGCAGCCCCCGGCGTCGTCGGCGATCTCCCCGCGGTCGCGGACCGACCGCTCGACCAGCCCGACTCGAACGCTGCCCCCAGCGCTGCCGGTCAGGCGGCTGCCGGCCTGCCGCTAAGCAGCGAGGATCAGACCGACCCCAGCCAGCCGGCCGAAGGGGCAGCAGGCGCCGCCGGCGCTAGCACCTCAGCGATCGCGACGCTCGACGACGAGCAGGCCATGGCCCTGGCCGCCGCCACCTTGCAGCAACAGGCACGTGACGCCGCCGCTACCGAGCTAAGTGCGGAGCTGCGCGCCGCAGGGCTCTCCCAGAACCAGGCGAACAGCCTTGCTGAGAGCCTGCTTGGCGCCGGCTTCAGCAGCACGGTTGAAGCCGTGGACGGGCTCGGCGCTGCGGTTGCGAGCG
Organism: Trueperaceae bacterium; assembly: GCA_035646755.1. Lineage (GTDB taxonomy): Bacteria > Deinococcota > Deinococci > Deinococcales > Trueperaceae > DASRWD01. Next base: position 8,765 of record DASROV010000155.1, read on the forward strand.
CCATCGCCTCGCTGCGCACAGGTGAGACCGCGGCCGCAAGGGCCGAAGTCAAGGCAGTCGCTGACGCGTACAGCGGCCCACTCGCCGAGCTCGTCGCGGCCCACGACCCGGTAGTCGCCGACGACACCGCGACCCTGCTCGCTTCTCTTCAGCAGCGGCCGTCATTGCGAGCGCACGACCTCAGCCTATTGGCTGCCCAGGTCGACGCGGTCGAGCGCGCCGTGGCCAACGAACCTCAGGCCGCCGGCCACGCCCTCGAGCTCGCTGTCGACTCCTACTGGTCCGGCTGGACGAGGCTCATCGTGCTTGTGGTGCTTGGCGTACTGGCTTTCGTCCCGCTTCGCTACCTCAACCTCGCCTTCGGCGGTGGCAACGCGAACTGGCGCCTTGTCGCCTGGGCACTGTTCCTGCTCCTGGTACCGCTCGTCTACGAGGCCGTCGCGGCGCTCGGCAGCATCCTCGCCGCACTGCTTGACATGCCGGCCCTCAACGCGCTCACCAGCTGGTCGATGTTCACCAGCACCACGGGTCAGGTCGCCTGGGCGGCGCTCGTCTTCATCGCCCTGCTGCTCGCCACCATCGGGCTGCGCGGCATCTGCCGCCAGTTCGGGCTGCTGGGCGGCGCCAACCAGGTCGCCGTCGGCACCGCGGGCGCCAACCCCACGATGGTCGACATGACCCGCACGACGAAGCCCTCTGCGGTCGATTGGGACGAAGAGTTCTGAGCATGCCACCGCTTTCGCGCCCACATTCTCACAACGCCCGCCGCGCCGCCGCGCAGTCGTACCCCGCCGCGCCGAACGGCCCTCGCCGGGCGTTGCGGGCAGCACGTGCGCAGCTTGCGTCACGCGCGGACCGGCGCTGAGCGGTGTCGACCAACGTCTTCTACCAGACGGCGGTGCAGGAGCTCGAGGCGGTCCTGTCGCCGCGGGTGGTCTCGCGCTCCCTTAAAGAGGGCCTGCGGCAACACGGCCGCTCCCCTGAGACCGCCGACCTGCCCGTCATCGAGCAGATCCTCAAGGCCCAGGTGTACCGGCAGCTACAGGTGACGATGCCGGTGACCGATGCCAAGAACGCGGTAAGCGACATCGTCGAGCGCTTGCGTGAGCTCGATCCGGCGACCGCGGTGGCTGATGGCGGTGGCGGCGCTCTGGCCGCCCAGGGCGAGCGCCTCGAGCGGCTACAGTCGTCGTTGAGGCCCTTCAACCTCTACTTCGAGTGGCCCGAGGTCCAGAAGCTGAGGGCGCAAGTTCAACTGCTCGACTCCGAACATGAGGGTGGCCGCGAGTCGCATGCGCTCGGTGAGGACGCCGAAGCTCAACTCGAGCTGGTGATGCAGAAGCTCGAGGACAACCTGGTGTTGCAGGCACGGGAGCTCGGCGAACTCCGCGAGGCGCTGGAGAACGTACGCACGCTCGGCGGGCCGAAGATCCGACGGCTCGAGACGTTCGTTCACCAGATCGCTACGGCGCAGGACTCCCGGCAGCTGGCCCCGGCCGAGATCGAGCGCGCCCGGCGCCTTGCCCGTGACCTGCGCAAGCTGATGGAGTCAAGCGTCTACTCCGAACAACTCAAGGACGGCCAAGACGCCCCCAGCGAACAGCCCGAGAAGCCGTTCTCCCCGTTCTCGATCCACACCTCGGCCGGTGAGGTAAGCGAGCCAGACCTCGAGCTCACCGGACTGCTGGATGGGTCGGTCCAAGTGGAGCCGGCCGCGGGCTCAAGCGCAACGCCCCTAGACATGAGCGGGGCCGGTGGAGCTCAACCGAACGCGGGGATATTCGCGGATCAAGCGCCAGCGGCCGACGACACCGGTCTCGCCGCCGAGCTGGCTGACGACGTTGCGCTCGCCGGATACGGTCTCGCCGGGGACGGGCACGACGCGCCCGCCACAAGTAGCCAGGTAACCGCACAGACCGGTTGGCATGGCGAGGACCTCGAGGGCGTGATCGACGTCGAGTCCGAGGAGGAAGAGCTGCTCAGCATCGACACCTCGCAGCTCGACCCAGAGGTGAGCCAGCGGCTGCGGCTGCTCGACCTTGCCTCCGAACTGCACGACATCTCTCACCTCGAGAGCGAGCACGCCGAGCTGTTCAACTACCAGCCGGCGCTGGCGGGACATCTCGCCGAGCTACGGGCCGAGGTCGAGGCCGACCGCTCGGTGGCCGAGGTGCTCGGCGGCCTGAGGCGCGATCTCGAGGCCGCGACGCTCGCCTTGCGCGACGACCTGCGCGAAGAGCTCGAGGAGATTGCGGCTTCGCTCGCCGACGTGCGACCCGAGCTGGAGACCTCGGAGCTCTCGCAGGCAGTGCGTGTGACGCTCGGCATCCTCAGCACCTCGTTGCCGAGCCTCGCCGACGTCGAGCACGTAAGGCAGTTGCGGCGTTTGGTCGGCGAGCAGGAGGAGGCGCTGCAACGATCCGAGGCCAACTTGGCTGCGCAGCTGCGCAGCCAGGACGAGCTGTTGGCGCGGCTGGAGGGCACCCTCGTCCGCTACCAGGCCGAGCACTCGGCAAGCGACGACGTCCAGCAGCTGCGCGACGAGCTCGAGTCGCTGCGCTTGGCGCAGGAGAACCGCACGCTGGTTCCTGAGGTGATGGCCTCGGCCCGCCAGGTCGAGGAACGCATCGCCCGCGCGCTCGCCGAGAGGGCCACCGAGACCTCGGAACGCCGGCGGGCGCGGCTGGAAGCGCTGCGGGCGCAGCTCGAGAGCCTGCCCGTTACGCAGACGCTGAGCGACCGCGCCGACGCCGCTCGCCGCGAGATCGACCGCCTGCTCGACGAGCAGCTAGGTTCCGAAGTCGTCGGGGCCTTGCTGCTCGACGACCCGGGCGCGCCGTTCGGGCCCGAACTGTCCCTCACCGGCGACGACGCCGACATCGACGCGCTCGACGGCCTCCTTGACGGACTGCGCAAGGAGGCGCACGGCAGCATCCATCGCCGCCTCCAGGAGTTGGCCGCCGAAGCCGGCGAGATCGGCAGCATGCGGCTCGCCAACCGACTGCAGACGGCGCTCGGCGACCTCGATGATGGCCGCTTCCCTGACCTCGCCCATCTCGTGGCCGCGTTCGAACAGGAGCGAGAGGCAGTTCGCCTCGAGCAGATCGGCGAACTGCACCGCCTCAACCGCGCCTTCGCGCCGTACCAGGCACTTGATGACGAACGCTCACGGGCGCTCGCGCAGCTCCTGGCCGAGCAGAAGCGCCGCCTCGACGGCGGTTCGACCGCAGCGCAGCTCGACGGCGCCTCGTCACTGCTGCGCGACCTCGAGAACGCGGCCGACGAGCGCGTGCGCGGCATGCCGCAGCGCCTCGACGCCGCTCTCAGCCGTTTCGCCGAGGTGGCCAGGCTCAACAGCGAAGACGTCGCAACCGTAAGGCGCATCCTCACTCACCTCGACTCCCAGCGCGAGGCGCTGCAGCGCGTCTCGGTGGGCCTGCGGCTGCAGCTTGAG
>DASROV010000156.1:0-4693 GCA_035646755.1 Trueperaceae bacterium
GACAGCTTGACACCAGGGCCGGGCTTTTGGCTGCTCTGCTCGAGAACAAGGCGCAGGGGCTCACGCTCGAGGAACTCGCCGCGCGCCTAGGCGTGAGCCGTAACGCCGTGAGGCAACACGTAACCGCGTTGGAGCGAGACGGCCTGGTGGCCGCCCGCGGCATGCGCAAGGGACCCCGGCGGCCGAGCCGCACCTACGGTCTCACCGACAAGGGCGAGGAGGAGTTCCCGCGGCGCTACGACCTGCTGGCCGTCTCCCTGCTGCAGGCCCTCCGTCACAACCTCGGCGACGACGCCACCGAAGCAGTCCTGCTGGCGATGGTCGATGATCTTGCCCAACGTTGGCTACCGCGGCTGGAACCGCTGGAGCCGGAGCAGCGCCGGGCCGAGGTCGTCAAGATCATGAACCGGCTCGGCTACCACGCCCACGTCGCTCCAGAAGAAGGCGGCGTAGCGGCCGTCAACTGCATTTACCACCGGGTGGCGCGAGAGACCCGGTCCGTCTGCCGCTTCGACGAGGCGCTGCTGTCGAAGCTCCTTGGCGACGAGGTGAGGCTCTCGGCCTGCATGGCCGAGGGCGACGGCAGCTGCGTGTTCGCCAGCCTTGGCGGGGCCGTCACCGGCTCCGACTAGCCTGGCGGTCAGTGGGCGAGCGCCACGTGATCGCCGTTTAGAACGATGTCGACGTGCGCCGAGTTGTTGGCGTAGTCGAGCTCGCGCACTTCGTGCTCGGGGTTCGCGGTGTTGACCAGGCGGTAACGCCCTGTCAGTAGGTGGGTGACGTTGAGGTCCTGCTCGTAGAGTGCCGCGACGTAGGCGTCGCCGTAGCCGACCGAGATGCCCTGCACCTCGGCGTTGCAGTTTTCGTAGACCGGCTCGTCGGGCGCTCTCTGTTCGTCGATCGGCGTGTTGTCCATGAGGCAGAACCCGACCTTCGCGTTGTGCGCGACGATCTCGACGGGCTCGCCGGCCTGGTTGAGCGACCAGAGGTCGTAGCGGGCGAAGCCGGCGAGATGGAGGTGGCCGTGGCGGTGGTCGAAGTCGAAGCTGCCGACGGCTTGGCTGGGCAGCGGCTCGGCGTTGGCGCGGTGGACGTACTGGATCACCCGCAACTCGGCATCGATGTGCTGCGACCCGCGCACCTCCACCGGACCGAGGCCGTCGTTCCAGATGGTGGTCGTGAACTTAAGGCGCAGCGTGCCGGCCGCCCGGGAGCCGATGAGTGCGAGGTCCGACGGCGCCCTAATGCGCAGGTCAGGCAGCAGTTCGACGGTGGGCACTGGCGTCGGCGCTGCGTGCCTGCCGCCCGCCGCCGCGGGGGCCAGGCGCAGGGCGACCGTGGTGGCCTGCGCGTTGCCCGGTACGTCGTCGGCGTTGAGCGCCGCGGTTGCCGGAATCGCCACCGGCGGATAGAAGTGAACTTCGCCGTCGGCGCGCGCACGCGGGTCGAGCCACCCGTACCACGACAGGGTGGCGACGAGCAGGGCTGTAAGGCAACCCAGCAGCACGGCGCGTACCATGGCAAGACGCTAGCAGCGGCAGGTCCGGAGAAATGTACTGCCGCGTAAGCGCGGTCAACCGCGAGCTGCCGCGGCCTTACTTGCGCACGGCTAGGGCGGCGGCGAGGCCGACAAGCACGAAGGCGACACCGTGATTCCAGCGGGGCCGCTCGTTGAGCACTAGCACTGCTAAGACGACAAACACCGCGATCGAGATGGCTTCCTGGAAGATCTTCAGTTGCGTCGCGCTGAAGGTGCGATAGCCGATGCGGTTGGCCGGCACCTGGAAGAAGTACTCGAACAGCGCGATGCCCCAACTTATGAAGATCACGGCGAGCAACGGGAAGCGCCCCTCGGGCAAGAAGCGCAGGTGCCCGTACCAGGCGATCGTCATGAAGATGTTGGCGACTACGAGGAGCAGTAGCGCGACCAAGACGGCCTCCCACCGACTTCGTGCCGTTTGGGGCACCGCGGTGACCAGCGGATACTACTGCGGGCGCCCGCGTGAGAACCGCTACTCTTGACCCCATGGATCCCGCCAGCAGCGTGTGGTCAGCAGCGGTACTGCTGTTCTTCGTGATGGACGCGTTCGGCAACGCGCCGCTGGTGTTGGCGCTGCTCAAGGACGTCTCACCGGCACGGCGACGCGTGATCGTCCTGCGCGAGTTGGTGATCGCACTCGCGGTGCTGGTGTTCTTCCTCTTCCTCGGCGAGAAGATCCTAGCCTTCCTCGGGCTTCACGAGCAATCGGTGTCGATCGCGGGTGGCATCGTGCTCGGGGTGATCGGCCTGCGCATGATCTTCCCGCGGCCGGACGGAGTCATGGGTCATCAGTTAGCGGGAGAGCCGTTCATCGTGCCCCTGGCGATACCCCTTATCGCCGGCCCGTCGGCGATGGCGACGATAATCCTCATGGCCCGCAGCGACCCCACGGCGATGGGCAAGTGGCTGCTGGCGCTACTGGTGGCGTGGGGCTTGACCTCGCTCGTGCTGCTGAGCGCTCCGCTGCTGCTGCGCGTGCTGCGCGAACGTGGCCTCTCAGCGCTCGAGCGGCTGATGGGCATGCTGCTGATCATGCTGGCGGTGGAGATGGTGTTAAGCGGCGTGCTGGCATTGTGACGTCGACCTGAACTCGGAGGCGGGCTCGGGTAGGGCTCGGGTCGGGCTCAGGTGCGGGCCGCTGAGACCTCTTGGCCCGCCACCAGCTTGCTCGTCAGGGTTTTGGTGACCCTTTCAGTGTGCTCCTGGGTCTGGGGTTCGTGTTCAGCCGCGAGCAGCTTCAACATCGCGCGGGCTATCACCGGGTCGAAGCCGACGCCGATCTCGCGCAGTATCAAAGCCTTCGCCTCCTGATAGCTCCATGCTGGCCGGTAGGCCCGAGCCGAAGTCACGGCGTCGTAAACGTCGGCCACGGCCATTATCCGAGCGAGCAGCGGGATCTCGTCGCCCGAAAGGCCGTCCGGGTAGCCGGTGCCGTTGAAGCGCTCGTGGTGATGACGAATGGCCTCGAGCGGTCCTTGCTTGTTGAGCACCGTGTCTGGCACCTCGATCTTGCCGACGTCGTGAACGACGCCCGCTTGAGCGAGCACCCGGAGCTCCTCCGCTTGCAGGCCGAGCTCCTTGCCGAGGCGCACGGCCATGGCTGCCACCCGCTGCATGTGTCCGGCGGTGTACGGGTCGCGGGCCTCGGTCGCCACGACGAGGGCCCGCACTTCGGGTCGCAGGCCGTAGGACAAGCGCCTGCCGACGTCGTCATCGAGCAGCGCGGCGAGGCTCGAGTGGAGCTTGCCCGCCTGCATCTGTCGGCTGAAGGTCACCAACATCGTGACGATCGCGGTGAGGAGGATGCCGTGGTAAAGCCACCAGCTGAGCCGGAAGACCTCGCCAAGCACGATTATCAGTTGCGACACCATGACCCAGCCGATGACGTGAAGCATGACGAGATGAATAGCGGAGCGCGCCAAGCGGTAGCCTTCGAGGAAGCGCAGGCCGGCGATCGCCAGCAGCGCGATGACGGTGGCCGCAACCCCGTACTGAAGCGGAGCGGCCTGAACCGGTACCAAGCGGGCCAGGTCGGGCCACGCCAGCAGCACGGCGTCGAACAGCACGACGGCAAGCGACCAGCCAGCGAGCAACTTCACCAGGTGGGTACGCGACGCGACCGGCCGCAGGTAGGCGGCGGCCACCATCCAGCCGGCGAACGCGACGAGCGCAAGCTGCGACGCCATGGGAGTGACGACCGAGAAGCCGATGAGCATGCCAGGCGTCGAAAGGCCGTGCAGCGCGAACAGACCCGCCATGCCCGCGAAGCCTGCGGCCAGGTACACGACGCGCGCATCCTGCTCGCGAGCGCCGGCGAGGCCGACGATGAGCGCCAGCGCTGCCGCTAGCAGCGACGTTAGCGACACGATCCAGAAGTGCATGACGGGAGCAGCCAGGACGGGATCGCTCTCGGGCGCGGTGAACAAGAGCCAGAAGACGAGGAACGCGAACAGCGAACCTACCAGCGGCCCCAAGAGCGCCTTTACGTTTCTCACGTGTCGAAGCATGCACCCTGTGCCCTTACGGGGTAATGACGCAGTTCACGCGCACGGCGCGCGTCGTTGGTCGCGGCGCCCTAACTGTCGGCTACTTCACTGGCGCCGTAGCGGCGTCACCGCTCGCCTTCACCGTCGTTGGAGTGGGCTCCCGTTCATCGAGCCTGACGACGATCACGCCGGCGAGGATGAGCAGCCCTCCGAGCAGCTGCACGACCGCGGGCAGCTCGCCGAGCAGTAGCCACGCCCATAACACGGCGAACAGCACTTCAGAGAGGCCGACGAAGGAGGCTACCTTCGACCCGAGACGCCTGTTGGCGGCCACGCCGGCGGCGTAGGCGAACGCCGCCGCGACCAACCCGAGAGCGGCCACCACCGCCCACCAGGGCAGGGTCGCGCCGGCCAGGTCCACGCCGGTGGCGGTCCAGTACATGCTCACCAGCCCGGTAGCGCCGGCCAGGAGCAGCACCACCGCGGCCACGATCAACCCTCCGGTCGCCAGCACCAACGGCGAGAGACCGTGAGAATCGTCGGCCGAGACAATGAAGTAGCTGGCCAGGCAGGCGGCCGCGATAACGCCCCACGCCGCGCCGATGAGGTCGATCTCGATGGCGCCGAAGACGTCAAGCACGAACATCAGTCCGGCCAGCGCCAACTC
>DASROV010000157.1:0-2033 GCA_035646755.1 Trueperaceae bacterium
ATGCCTGCAGTGTATAGGTGCTCGGTGATCTGCTCGACATTTAGATCGGCGGCGACGCCGCCCAGCGTCTCGCCGTTCGCCTCGCGTGTCTGCAGCAGGCGCTTGACAGCGTCAACAATCTCCTCACGCCCCCCGTAGCCCAGGGCGACGTTGACTGACATGCCGCCGTAGGCGCTCGTCGCCTCCTCCATCTCGCGCAGGGCGGCTTTGGCGTCGTCGGGAAAGTCGCTGATGTCGCCGATAACGCGCACGCGCACGCGGTTGGCGTGAAGGCGCTCGTCGTTGAGCAGGCTCCTGGCCTGGGCGGCGAACAGCCGGTGAAGGTGCGAGATCTCCTCGGGCGCGCGGCCGCGATTCTCCGTCGAGAAACCCCACAAGCTTACGTGTCCGATGCCGAGCTCCAGGCACCAGTCGAGCACCTCGCGCGCCTTGCCGGCGCCGTGGTCGTGGCCTGACTTCACGTCGAGTCCGATGGCACGTGCGAAGCGGCGGTTGCCGTCCATGATGATGCCGATGTGTTTCGGCATCACCCCTTCGTTCTTCACGGCGGAGAGCAGGCGTCGTTCGTATAGCCAGTAGAGCGGCCGCGTGACGGCGTTGACGGCGTTGACGGCGGCCAGGGTGCGCTTGGCGCTGCTCACAGGCTTGTTGTCAGGCTGCACCGGTAGAGTCTACCGCTAGGGCACTACTTGCCGTCGGGACCGAGCGTTGCCAGAGGTGTGCGTAACAGTATCTCGAGGTCCCACCACACCGACCAGTTGCGCACGTAGTTGGCCTCCATGGCCTGGCGGTCATCGAAGCTGACCTCGTTGCGAGCCTCGACCTGCCAGAAGCCGGTCATGCCCGGCCGCGCCAGGAAGATCAAATCGCGGTCGCGGCCCATGTCATCGAACTCGGATACCAGGTAGGGGCGAGGCCCGACGAGGCTCATCTGCCCGATTACCACGTTGACCAGCTGGGGGAACTCGTCGATCGAGAGTCGCCGCAGCACCTTGCCTACGCGGGTTACACGTGGGTCGTCGGTGAGCTTGCGGTAGCGCTCGTACTCGCGTCGCACCTGCTCGTCGGCCGCCAACAGCGCCGTAAGTCGCTCGTCGGCATCGACGAACATCGTGCGGAACTTCATGCAGAGGAAGGTCCTGCCGTTGCGGCCGACCCGGGGCGAGAGGTGGATGGGTGAGCCCCGCGAGTCGAGGCGCACCGCCAGCGCCACCAGCGCCAAAGGCACGGCCATGATCACTAGCAGGATGACCGAGACCACGAGATCGAGGCTGCGCTTGATCGCGCGGTTGCTTCCTGACGCCAGCTGGTTGCGTACCTCGAGCGCCAGCGAGCTACCAAGCGGCGAGGCGACCACCGAGCTCGAGGGCAGTCCCGCCAGGTCGGGCAGGTACTGCACGAAACGCAGCTGGCGGTCGGCGTGCCTCAGCACCTCGTCGAACGCCAGCTCGCGCGCCGCGTCAGGGGTGACGACGGCATGGCGCACGTTGTTGTCGTAGATGTAGCGCCAGGCGTGATCGAGAGTCCCCGTCACGGGCAGCTGCAACACGTCCCAGTCGTCACCGGACCCGAACACCGCGATCGGATGCAGACCGATGCCCCGGTGGCCAGTGAGGTGCTTGGTGACGCGAGCGGCCGCTTCGCCGGTGCCGAGCACGACGACCGGACGGCCCCAGAGATGGAGCGCGCGCAGTATCAGCTTGGTGACGAAGCGGAACGCCGGGGCCAGCACCAGGCTGCTCAGTCCCGCCACGATGACCGCGGTCGGGGACAGCGCGAACGTGCCAGGAAGCACGACGGTAAGGAAGGCCAGCATCAGCGCCGCCGCGCCGGCCGCGGTAACCGACGCGCCCAGCTCGTCGTGGCTGGGCAGTCCGTAGCCTGGGTAGAGACGAGCCAAAGCGGCCGCCGCGGGCCAGGCCAACGCGGCGTAGGCGAGGCCGGGCACGATGATGTCGCTTAGTCCGGCCGCTCCGCCCTCGCCGGCGGTCGCCAGGAGCCCCAACCAGATGGCGGCAGCACCGGCCGCGAAG
>DASROV010000158.1:0-10500 GCA_035646755.1 Trueperaceae bacterium
GGACTGGAGCGCCCGGCGCTTGGCCTCCGCGGGGCCGATCGTGAGGTGCAATCGGATCGTCTCGAGCACCTGGTTGCCGATCGTGTGAACCGGGCTCAGCGACGACATCGGTTCCTGGAAGATCATGGCGATCTCGCGGCCGCGGATCTTGCGGATCTCCCTGCCCTTCGGGTCGAGGGCGGCAAGGTCGAGGATTGCGCCGTTCTCGCGCTGCAGGTTGACCTGGCCGCTAATCACCTTGCCGGGTGGCGGCACGATCTGCATTATCGAGCGGGCGGTCATCGACTTGCCGCAGCCCGACTCTCCCACCAGGCAGACGGTCTTGCCGGCGGGGACGGTGAAGTCGACGCCGTCCACGGCGCGAACAACGCCCTCGTCGGTGAACAGGTGAGTCTTGAGGTCCCGTACCTCGAGCAGCGGCGCTTCGGCAGCGACGGAGGGGTCCGGTGCGACGGCGGGCTTCACGTGCTGTACGGATCGGCGGCGTCGCGCAGTCCGTCTCCCAGGAAGTTGAGCGCAAGTACGGCGATGACAACGGCCACGCCCGGCCAGAAGAGCCAGGGCGCAGTCGCCACCGACCTGATGTTCTGGGCCTCCTGCAGCAGCACGCCCCAGCTGACGACCGGAGAACGCAGGCCGATGCCGAGGAAGCTGAGCGAGGTCTCGGCGAGGATCATAGTGGGTATCGCCAGCGTCACCGACGCGATGATGTGGCTGCTGAACGAGGGCATCATGTGCCGCAAGATGATGCGCGCTTCGCTTACGCCGTCCAACCTGGCGGCGGTGACGAAGTCCTCGGTCTTGAGCGCGAAGAACCTCCCGCGTACCTCCCTCGCCAGTCCGGTCCAGCCAATAAGCGACAGCAACAGCGTGATCACGAAGTAGACCCGAAGCGGCGGCCAAGCCAGCGGTATCGCCGCGGCCAGCCCCATCCACAAGGGGATCGTCGGGATGGAACGCAAGAACTCGACGACCCTCTGGATTATGTTGTCGATTGCGCCCCCGAAGTACCCGGAGACGCCGCCGAGCACCAGGCCCAACACGAGGCTCATTGACACGCCGACCAGGCCGATGGACATCGAGATCCTGGCGCCATGGATGGTGCGGCTGAGGACGTCGCGGCCCAGCCTGTCGGCGCCAAGGAGGTACATCGGTTGCGACGGATCGACGGGTCCGAACAGGTGTCGGTCGAAAGGAATCAGACCGAGGAGTCGATAGGGCTCACCGCGGGCGAAGAAGCGCACGGGTACGACCAGATCGGGGTCGACTACGAACGTTCGCCTGAAGGCTTCGCGATCGATCTGCACGTCGTAGCCGTTCACGTAGAGCCCCGGTGAGCGCCCCTCCTCGGTCCTTGACTGGAAACGTATCGGCTGAGGCGGCGCGTAGGTGTACCGCGAATGGACTTCTGCCGGCGGCCACGGCGCGAGGAACTCTGCGAAGGCGGCCACCAGATAGATGAGCAACGTCACTACGCCACCTACGACTGCCAGCCTGTGCTTGCGGAACTTCCACCACACCAGCTTCCAGTAGCCGGCCACCTCGACCGGCTGCTCGTGCTCGGCAGCCGGCACAGTGGGGTTCACGGTCTCGTCGACCACGTCAGCGGTACCTGATGCGGGGATCGAGCCAGGCGAGGAGGAGATCCGAGATGAAGGTGCCGACGACCGTTAGCACGCTGAGCATCATGATGAAGCTGCCGGCCAGGTACATGTCCTGAGAGTTGAGGGCCCGCAGCAACAGCGGGCCGGTCGTTGGCAGGCTCAGCACGATCGAGACGATGGCCGCCCCGGAGACCAGGTCGGGGAGCACCCAACCCACGGTGCTGACGAACGGGTTGAGCGCCACCCTGACGGGGTATTTGAGGAGCAACCGCCGCTCCGAGAGACCCTTGGCCCGTGCGGTCTCGACGTACGGCTTGTGAAGCTCATCGAGGAGGTTGGCCCGCATGATGCGGATGAGGCCGGCAGTGCCGGCAGTGCCGAGCACGATCATCGGGACCCACAGGTGAGCCAACAGGTCTACGGCCTTGCTCCAACTCCATGGCGCCTCGATGTACTGCGGCGAGAACAGCCCGCCGACGCTCTGGTTGAAGTACTTGAACGATACGTACATCAGCACCAGTGCCAGCAGGAAGTTGGGGATCGCGAGGCCGATGAAGCCGAGGAAGGTCGCGACGTAGTCGGGAACCGAGTACTTGCGCACGGCTGAGAAGATACCTGTAGGCAACGAGATGGCCCAGGTGAAGATAAGGGTGCTGAAGGAGAGCACGAACGTAAGCCCGAGGCGTTGCCAGATGAGCTGACTGACGGGCCGGTTCCACTCGAACGAGTGCCCGAAGTCGCCGTAGAAGACGATGCCGGAGATCCACTTCCAGTACTGGACCCAGATCGGCTGATCGAGTCCGAAGCGGTCGCGAAGCGCTGTTAGGCGCGCACTGTCGATCTGATCGCCTTGCGCAGCGAGGTTTGCGACCAAGGTGCTCAGGTAGTCGCCCGGAGGCAGCTGGATGATGAAGAACGAGACGATCGAGATCGCGATCAGCGTCGGGATCATGTAGAGCAGCCGGCGGACTAAGTACGCGAGCATCTCTCAAACTACCGCTGGGCGCTGGGGGACGTGAACGAAAGCACGAACGAGGGCGAGCGCGACTAACCGAACGGTGTAGTCGCGCTCGCCGAACCGGTCAATCGCCGGTTTCGATGAAGTACTGCTCGGGCTGCGTCGGGGCCGGGTTGGGGTAGAGACCCGCCTGCGGCATCGAATCGGGGACGTTGAAGAAGTTGTTCTTCACCAGACCGTAGCCGGGCGGCTGGGTGGCGATACCTATGTGGTAGAACTTCTCCTTCGCGATCTCGAGGATCTCTTGCATCAGCCGGAGTTGCTCGTCGGCGTCAGCGGTCGCCTGGAGTTCGTCGTACAGCTCCATCTGGCGCTGGACGTCGGCTGGCGGTTCCTCCGACGGTTCGGCGCCCTGGTACCAGTTCGACCAGTACGGGGCGAACTTGGAGTAGATGCTGTACGGGAAGTAGCTGTACGGACCCATGACGGCGTCCATGTAGAGGCCGCCCTCGCCACCCCACACCATCGCGTCCTGCTCGCCGGCCTGCATGCGTTCCCAGACGAGCGCGCGGTCGGCTACCAGCGTCTCCATCTCGATGCCAACCTCAGCGAAGTCAGCCTGGATCAGCTGGATGGCGTCGACCCACTCCTGAATCGCGGCGGTCACCTCGATGGTGAAGCTGATGCGGTTGCCATCCGGCCCGAGGCGGAACCCTTCCGCGTCGCGCTCGGTGTAGCCGGCGGCGTCGAGGTGCTCGTTGGCGAGTTCGACGTTGTACTCGGTGTACTGCTTGGCCAGCTCTTCGTCGTAGATGTTCGACTCACTCCGCGGCGCGATCTGTGACGGCTCGTTGAGGCCGAGGTAGATGAGGTCGATTATCTCTTGGCGGTCGATGGCGTGCGACAGCCCGATGCGGAAGTCCTTGTTCTGGAAGATCTCGCGCTTGACGGGGTCGTTGGCGTTCCAGTTGAGGAACAGCGCCATGGCGTTGCCGCCAGCCGGTACCAGGTCGTAGAAGTGATACTCGCCTTCCTCCATGTTGTCGGAGAGGATTGCGCGGTTGGTCAGGTTGGCGATGTGGCGGTCGTACATGTCGATCTCGCCGTTGAGCGCCTGTAGCAGCAGCACTTCTGCGTCTTCCAGGATGTTGTAGACAAGCTGATCGATGTACGGGAGCTGGTTACCCTCGGTGTCGACCTTCCAGTAGTAGGGGTTGCGCTCGGCGACGACGCGGGTGCCCTCACCGTACGGGGTGGTGAGGCGCCAGGCGTACAGGACCGGCTTGTCGCCATTGCTGTAGGTATTGATGTCCGCCTTGTTCTGGAGCAGCTGGACCCAGTCGGCCGCACCGTTTTCACTCACCAACTCGTCGAGGTTGGTGGTGTTGTAGCTGGCGTGGAACTGCTCGAGGTAGTGGCGTGGGTAGAGGGTCACGACTCCGTTGTCGGGCAGCGCCAGGTTGTTGAGGAAGAGCCCGTTCGGCTCGGTGAACGTGAAGCGGACGGTGGCGTCGTCAGGAGCGTCCACGACGACCGGTTCGCCACCCGACATCGCCCAAGTCGGGACGGCGGGCGTGAGCTCTTCGTTCATCAGGACGTCTTCGTACCAGAACATGATGTCGGCCGAGGTGAACGGCTCGCCGTCTGACCACTTCATCCCCGGGCGTAGGTGGAAGACGAACTCGGTGGAGCCCTCGTTGACCTCGAAGGACTCGGCGATGTTTGGCACGACCCCGGTCCACTCGACGTTCCAATTCACGAGGTTCTCGTAACCCAAAGTGCGGATAAGCCATGGAGTATCGGCGCCGCCCACCAGGCCCATCCTCCAGGTGCCGCCGTAGGTACCGATCCGCTCGACGGGCTCGATGACTCGCGGCTGCTCGGGAAGGCGCTCCTCGACCGGGGGGAGCTCGCCGGATTCGACCATCGAGGCAAATTCGGGCGCCTCTTGATAGCTGCTCGGCTGCGCGGCTGCGACCGAGACAGTGGCTATCGCCAGCGCCAGTACCACGGCGACTAGCCACCTCCTAGCCGTTGCGGCGTACCCTCGATCGCCAGGGAGGACCGATCTCTGTGTTGTCATGCGCGGGCTCCTTTCGCCATGAAACTTGAGCGGAACGTTCGTTCTAACGTCGAGCACCGTCCCGTAACTAATCGATGGTGGTCGGCTGGGTAGCTACGGTGCGCGAAGCTAGGTGCGCGACTCGACCATCTGCCAACCTGTCTACCTGTATTACAATCGACCGTATGACCGAATGTTAGCCGAGCGCAGTTGCACTGTCAACCGTGAGCAGGCGAGATTACGCCGCTAGCTACGCGGCCGACATGGCAGGAGACAGCACAGGAAGGGGCAGCGTTGAACAACTCGTACCGGCCGGGGATATTCTGGACCTGGCAAGACAGCCAATTAGAGGACGAGGCGGCCCTGGCAACAGCCCTTGCGGACATCCACTCCCGCGGTTTCGGCAAGGTATTGGTCCAACCGCGCGGCTGCCGTTACTCCGTCGACGATGAGGTGTTCATCGCCGCCGTGCGAGCGGCCAGTGCGATGTCCCGAGAGCGGGGGATGGAGCTGTGGTTACACCTCGACCCGCGTTCCCTGGCCCGCACGCTTATTCAGGCGACCGGCGAGTCAGCCGAGTACCTGATCGTTGCCGGCACCGGCGGCCCGCCGGAAGGTACGTCGCCAGGCGCGAGGTGGCTCGACGCGGAGACGGCATTGACCGCGTCCGGGGCATTCCGCTTGCGTCTTGACTACCCGCGAACCCGTCCGTACCACGTGCACTCCGACGGCGCCATCGCGTTCCGTCCGCTCCGCCTGGAGCGCTGCCTCGCGTATCGCCGGAACGCCAATGGTCAGGTCGAGGTCTCCTCGGTCAGCGACATCACCGGGCACGCGCACCTGTTCGTGAACGAACTAACCGGGTACGTCGAAGTGTTCGGCGACTGGCAGCCGCCGGCGGCGGACTCGCGTGACGATCGCTGGAACGTACTGGCGTTCGTCGCGTTCGGCAGCAACTACCCCGACTTCGCCGGCGACGAGACTAGGGCCTACCTAGGCGAAGTGCTCGAAAGTTACGCAACTGCTGGGGTCGCGCTCGACGGCCTTTGGTGGGACGAGCCGGGCTACTGCACCGGCTTCGACCGCTCGTTCAAGGCCGACCGAGGTCGGCTCCCATGGGGCGCCTCGTTGGCAGCGATCCATCGCCGGTTGACGGGCCGACAACCGGTCGACGACGCGATCTACCTGTTGGCGGAGACGGACGACGGCTTAGCGGGTACCAGGCGAGAGGATTACTACCGCACCATCGAGGCGGCGATCGTGGGCGCGCAAGCCGATCTGCATGCCATGGCTAGCGAGCGCTTGGGCAAGGGCGTTCGCCTGGGCGTGCACCAGACCTGGCACCAGAACGCCGACGACGTGATCAACGGCTCGATGGACTGGTGGCGGGGCGCCCAGGTGCTAGGCGCGGGCTTCTCCGACGTTGGCGACGCAGAGCAGATCGAGAACGAGCGGCAGATGTCGGAGGTGACCGCCATGATTAGCCTGGCCGTCAGCCTCGGTCGCCGTACCAGCAGCCAGGAAGCGTTCTGCAACCTCTGGGGCGTCAGATACGGCGAAGGAGAAACCGTGCCGGGCGAGATACTCGACTGGTGGGTCGATCTACAAGCGACCGTCGGCTGCAACTGGCTTGCCCATACCTACGGCCCTACCGGCTACTTCGAGCGCCCGTCGGTGTGGGGCCCCGGTTATCCCGAGCACTCCACGTGGTCCCTTATGCCTGCTGCCACCGCCCGGCTGTCGAAGGCACTTGAGTTGGCCGAGGGCCGCTTGCCGCACGCCGACGTGGCCGTGGTCTACCCGCTCGGTGCGATGTACCGGTTCGGTTCCGAGCGGGGCAACGCATTGGCAACCGACACACACGACCTCATCGCGGCGATGCTGCGAGCCGGCTTCGAGGTCGACGTGGTGTCGCCCGAATCGTTGAGAACACAACCCGTCGACAAGTACCGCACCGTCCTCTACCTCCATCCCTTCGGCGCGAAGGCAGACGACCTTCACGACCTGGAGGAGCGCCTGCAAGCAGGAGTGACCGTCGCCGCCGCCGGGCTTAGGGCCCTCACTGGGTTCGGCTACGCCGGTCCGGTCGAATGGGAAGAGCAGCTCGGGCCGCTCAGCGGTAGCGTGGAAACCGGCCAAGACGCTAACCAAGGAGGAATCGTCATCGACTCCGTGTTGATGCAGCTGAGACCACACCTCGCCTGGCGCATACCGCCCGGCTCACTGGTGACGCGGACTCACCTGGCCGACGGTGGGCTGCTGGTCCGTATGTGTCCCGCCCGCTTCGGCAAGCCGTTCGAGGGCCGCGTAGAAGCCGAGGAGTTCGACTTGGAGATCGGATCTTGCCGAGGGTTGTTCTGCCTGCGGCTCGATGCTGCCGGCGAGGTTAGTCACTTCATCGCTCCAGAGCAGATTGAATGGCGGCTACGGCTGAATACGGATCCGTTGAGCGGGGACAGGGCATGAAGGTCGGCGTGATCGGCATCTGCGGTTTCGGGCGCTTCCACGCCGAAGCCTTCGAGGAGTTGGGGTGGACCGTCGCCGCCGGCGCCGATAGGTCGGCCGAACTCGACACGGTAACAGAGCGGTTCGGGGCGCAGCCGTACCGCGACTACCGTGAGCTGCTCAAGCGCCCTGATCTCGACGCGGTGAGCGTCAGCCTGCCACCGAGACTGCATCCCGAGGTGGTCATCGCCGCCCGTGAAGCTGGCCTACCCGTGTTCTGCGAGAAGCCGGTGGCGCCTTCGGGCGCCGCGGCCGATGACCTACTGCGAATCGTCGGTGAGGACGCGCCCGTGGCCGTCGGCTTCTCGCTGCGCTACAACCCTGCATACAGGCGGCTACGTGAGCTGATGCACACCGGCCAGCTAGGCAGGGTGAGAGCGATCTTGGCGCGCAAATGCTGGGGCACAAGCACACCGTGGCGCCTGCAGGAGGGCGGCGGTGCGGTCTTCGTGAAGGACATCCACTACTTCGACCTCATCCCGTGGCTGCTCGACAGCGAGCCGAGCGACGTGTGCGCCTTCGGCGGCTCCTTCTATCACCAGGGCCCGGTAGAGGACAGCTACCAGCTGTTGATGCAGTTCCCTATGGGCGCGACCTTCCACCTCGACAGCGCCTGGTGGACTCTGCCGGTGGCCGTCAATCACTTCGAGGTTGTCGGCGATCGCGCGCGCGTCGCGATAATGAATGAAGTGCTGCACATCGAAGGCGAGGGCGCAAGGACGGAGCGCCCCGAGGGAGAGCGCATGGTCTTGGCCGAGATACGTGCGTTCACCGACTGGCTGGCCGGAGCCGCACATCGTCCCCCCGGCCTTGTTGAGGCGGCGAAGGCCAACCGCCTGGCGCAACAGGTAGCAGACCGTCTACGGTCCTCGACCCAATGAAGCGTCATGTCCGAACTCCTTTGCCAACGATGGGAGATGCTTGGGCATGCGACTTCTTGCTGAGCTGACCCGCAACGAACTGGCAAGCGTCGCGCCGCGAGCGTTGCTGGTGATCCCTACCGCAGCCACCGAACAGCACGGACCGCACCTGCCGCTCGCCACCGACACGTTCATTGGTGAGGCCGTGGCGCGCTCCGCAGTCGCCGAGGTCGGCGACGACATCGAGGTCGTTCTAGCTCCGCTTTTGCCATACGGGAGCTCCCACCATCACCTCGTATACGGCGCGCTGTCGTTAAGCAGCAGTACCTACCTCGCCGTAGCCGGAGACTTACTCACGTCGGCGATCGCATCCGGGTTCCGCACGATCTTCTACCTGAACTCGCACGGGGGGAACGACGAGTGCCTCAAACTCGCGGCCAGGGACACCGTACTCGAGCACGACGTGGTGATCGGGGCGTGCTCGTACTGGGACGTCGCGCGGTCGGTCTTAGAGGCAAGCGCCTTCCCGAGATCGGTTCCTCTGCCCGGGCACGCCGGTCACTTCGAGACCTGCTTGATGCTTGCCATCGCGCCTGAGCTGGTCGAGTTGGACCGGTTGCCCGGTAGCGAGCACGGTAAGACGGTCCAAGAGGTTGTCGGTCTCGCTGGCGTAGCGGGCGTGGCCGTACGAGCCGCCGCTGACTGGCGCGCGATCGACGGTTACACCGACTCGCCGACGGGGCCAACTGCCGAACTAGGCCATGAGCTGTTGCTGCTCATCGGTCGTGCGGTAGGACACGCAATGACCGAGCTCTACCGAGCGGCCGCAAGCCTCTGAAGCAACGCATCGAGCGCTTCCTCGCCTGTGGCGGTGACGTTCGCCGAGACAGACGTTGCCGGAGCGGCACGGCTGCAGCGGTCCCGCGGGCGTGCAGGGCGGGTAGAGTGTCAACCTCATGGCCCTGGATTCTTCCTCTCGCCTCACGCTGCCAGACGGCGCCACCTCGCCTACACGGTTCGCGGACCGGCGCGGGCGCTCCAGTCCTCTACTGCCACGGCACTCCCGCCAGCAAGCACAACTGGTACCTGAACCATGACCCCGCGCTGCTGGCGGCGCTCGGCCTGCGTGTTTACGCCCTCGACCGTCCCGGGTTGGGAGGCAGCGACTTCCAGGCGAACCGGACACTGGCGGACTGGGTAGCCGACGTCGAGAACTTCGCCGACTCGCTCGGACTGGAGCGGTTCGCGCTGCTGGGGTACTCGTGCGGCTCGCCGTACGCTCTGGCTTGCGCCCTTCACCTGGAGGAGCGAGTTACCGGCACGACCCTAGTCAGCGGCATGGTCGACTACACCTGGCCCGAGCTTGCCTCGTACCTTCTCCCACAGAGTTTCGAGGTGCTGAAGCTGGCAACCGCGAATCCGCGGGCGAGCCGGCTTATCTACCGGCTCATGCGGCTGAGCGCCCGGTACGCTCCGGCGATGATGATAAGGCAGGCCCATGCGACGATGCCAGTCGCCGACCGGGAGGTCCTGCCGGAGCCAGCGGTGAGAGGGGCGTTCGTAGCCATGCTCAACGAGACGGTCGCCCAGGGTCCGACGCCGTGAACAAGTGGGAACAACTCGACACCGCGACCTTGGCCAACGGCGACGTTATGACCCTCCACCGCCGCGGCGACGAGTACTCGCTGCGGGTAGCGAACTTCGACCTGATGAACAGCCGGCAGCACGGCTCCGAGGAGCGGCTCGCCGAGCTGGCCGTTGCCAAGGCGGGCGATCTTGCCGGTGCGGCCGTGCTGGTCGGGGGCCTGGGCATGGGCTTCACCTTGAGGGCCGCCCTCGACTTGTTACCGGCCGACGCTCGGGTCACCGTTGCCGAACTGGTACCGCAGGTAGTCGAGTGGAACCGCACCTATCTGAGCGACTTGGCCGCTGCGCCGCTGGCCGACCCGCGCGTGAGCGTCTCGGTAGGCGACGTGGCCACGCCGCTGCGCGCCGCAAACGCGCGCTTCGACATCGTGCTGCTCGACACTGACAACGGCCCGGAAGGCACAACGCAAGATGGCAACGAGTGGCTCTATGGGCCCGCCGGGCTAGGGACTATCCGCGCTTCCCTCAAACCTGGGGGTGTGCTTGCGGTGTGGTCGGTGTTCCCGAGCGATCCGTTCACCAAACGCCTAATGAAGGCCGGGTTCGATGTCGAGGTAAGGAACGTGCGGTCGCGCGGCAAGAAGGGCAACCGGCACGTGATCTGGGTGGCGCGCAACCTAACCGCACGCCGCAGGAACTCCTAGAATATCCTAGGATTCGAGTTGCCATGGGTCGCCATGGTCACGGGACCCGGAGCACGATGAACCAAGAATGAGCCAAGTCGCTGATAAGAGACAGCTTGAAACCAAGCAGGCGCAGATCCTCACCGCGACGTTGGTACGCCGCCAGCGGCTGAGCCCGTCGTTCGCGCGCCTGACGTTGGCCGGCGGCGGCTTGGAACAGTTCGCTCACCAGGGCTACGAC
>DASROV010000159.1:0-4885 GCA_035646755.1 Trueperaceae bacterium
TACGACCACGACATGCTCGGCACCGTCGTTCATCAGGCCAGCATGGAAGCGGGCGAGCGCTGGATGTTGAACGACGTCACCGGCAATCCGATCCGGGCCTGGGACAGCCGGGGACACAACTTCAGGACGGAGTACGACCCTCTGCGCAGGCCGTTGCGCCAGTTCGTGAGAGGCACGGATGCTGCCAACTCCGACCCGCGCACCCTCGATCGAGAGGTACTCGTTGAAAGAATCGAGTATGGCGAAGGCCAGACCGACGATGTCGCTCTGAATCTGCGAACCCGGGTGTTCAAGCAATGCGATGGCGCCGGTATCGAGACCAGCCTGGGCAGCAACCCGGCGAGTAACCGGGAACAGGCCTACGACTTTAAGGGCAACCTGTTGGGCAGTCGGCGTCAACTGGCTAGGGACTTCAAGAGCATTCCTGATTGGTCGGACGCCGTGCCGCTGGAGGACGACATCTTCCAGAGCAGCACGACCTACGACGCCCTCAATCGACCTACGACCCAAACGGCTCCGGACGGTAGCGTGATTCGCCCCACCTACAATGAGGCCAATCTGCTTGAACGGGTCGAAGCGAACCTCGGAGGCGCAGTCGTTGCCACCCCGTTCGTGACCAATATCGACTACGAGGCCAACGGCCAGCGCAGGCGGGTCGGATGTGGCAACGGCGTGCGGATGACCTATGACTACGATCCGCTGACGTTCCGGCTCACCCGGCTGCAAACCCGGCGTGGGGCCGAGGCACTCCAGGACCTCAGGTACACCTACGACCCGGTGGGCAACATCACCCACATCCAGGACGACGCCCAGCAGACCCTTTTCTTCCGCAACCGGCGCGTCGAGCCGAGCAATGAGTACATCTATGACGCCATCTACCGGCTGATCGAAGCCAGGGGGCGCGAGCACTTGGGGCAAGTCGGCGGCACGCCGATCCCGCATTCCCATAGCGACGCCCCGCGTGTCGGTCTGAAGAGTGGCAATGTCGCGGACCAGTTCGGCCCCAACGACGGCCGCGCTATGGGTTCCTACGTCGAGCGCTACCTCTACGACGCCGTGGGCAACTTCAACGAGATGCAGCATCGCGGCATCGACCCCGCCCACTCCGGCTGGACGCGCACATATGCCTACGGCGAAGCCAGCCTGCTCGAACCGGCCAAGCAGACCAACCGCCTCAGTAGCACCACGGTTGGCAACGGCAACCAGATCACCGAACCCTACGACCACGACGCGCACGGCAACATGACTCGCATGCCGCACCTGCCACTCATGCGGTGGGACTTCCGCGACCAGCTCCAGGCCACAGCGAAGCAGGTGGTCGGTGGTGGCGCGCCGGAAACCACCTACTACGTGTACGACGCCAGCGGGCAGCGCGTGCGCAAGGTGACCGAGCGTCAGGCTGCTGTCGGTGAAACGCCGACGCGCATGAAAGAGCGCATTTACCTCGGCGGTTTCGAGGTCTTCCGCGACTATGAGGCCGACGGCCACACGGTGAAGTTGGAGCGCGAGTCACTGCACATCATGGATGACCAGCAACAGATCGCGCTGGTGGAAACCCGCACGCACGGGAATGACGGTTCGCTAACGCAACTCATCCGCTTCCAGTTGGGCAACCACCTCAGCTCAGCCACTTTGGAGCTGGACGAACAAGCAGAAATCATCTCCTACGAGGAGTACGCGCCGTACGGCAGCACGACCTATCAGGCGGGGCGCTCAGAGACTGAAGTAAAGCGAAAGCGCTACCGCTATACGGGTGTGGAGCGGGATGAGAGTGGGTTTAGTTATCATTCTGCGCGATACTATTCGGCTTGGTTGGGGAGGTGGACGAGTGCAGATCCGGCAGGGCTGCTGGATGGGGAAAACCTATTTAAGTACGCTCGAGGCAATCCGACTCGGCTATTGGACACGTCTGGTACTCAGTCACATGACAGTACATTATGGATAGAAGAGGAATCCCAAGGGAGCCTTACCCTCGGAGAACGTTCGGCTCTTTTCAAGGAACACCTCAAAGAATCAGGGGAGAGCGGGAAACTAAGCAGGGCGGAATATCTAGCTGAGCACGCAAACTGGGATCGCTACCTTACCAGTGATGAATTTGAGGCATTCCAACAGGATAACCACAATTTTAGGAGGAACTATAGAACTCATGTCGGCTTTTATGCTAGAGAGCAGAAACCTTTCATAACATCCACGGGCGAAGAGGTCATTCTTGGGCGTGATGCGGCGGTGCGCACAAGGCGAGATCACTTCTTGCATTCTTTGCAAGCCGGAGCCCCATTGCAGGGACCTGGAGCGATTGTCGGCGCACCGGTTTACGGAGTGCTACGAGCTCTCGGCCGAGATCACGAGAACGCCATCGGCTGGGCGCAACTGGCGGCTACAGGTGCAGAGATATTTGCAGTTGGCAGCGCCCGAAGCGCCGCTCGGCGGAGAGTAAATTCCTATAGAGGCAGCGCCGGATTAGAGGTTCGTCGGGACGCCTCTACCTCTCGTACTTCCTCAAGCTGGCCGGATGTCGACAAGTTTGGGAACGTGAACAGTCGTCAACCAAAGAGCATCCAAGATCGGTTGACAATGGAGTCGGCCAAGAGGGGGGAAGGAAAGGTAAAGATAAGACTTCTTGGCGATGCGGACTATTATGGAATGCAAAAGATGGAGGCAGAGACTGTCTCTCAAGGAGGGCTAAAGAGCCGGGTGCACTATGTTAGAGGCTATCTGCCTTGGGGTAGACTGATGGACTTCAAGTTCACCAGTCATAGCACAGACTACACTCACAAATGGCAGATGACGCCGGATCCAAAACCGGCAGGAACATTCCCGTGAGAATCGTACCGTAGGTTTCCCTTGCTCAAAAGGATTGGATTGAGGAGGACAAGAAGCCTGACGAAGTGATGGTGAATGCGTCAAGCGGCGCTTATCGTCGTCAAGAAATGGGTGAGAACAAGTAAAGTGAGTACGCACACTCAATAGCGAGGCAAGACCCAACCGAGTCGCCAAATCTTGCATGTAGAAGACGGGATATTTCTGATGCAGCTCCAAGGACGAAACTTAACCTTCGACCTGCGTGGAGCGGACGTGCGCCTGCTGCAGCTTGAGCTAAACCTGCTCGATCGAGACATTCCGGATGAGGAGGTCGATGCCAACCACTTTGGCGAGAATACGCAAAGGGCCGTACTTCGATTTCAGGAGGAGTTTGGCCTTGACCCAACCGGCGTCGTCGAGAATCGGACGGCTAGGCGCATCAACGCTGCGGTGCGCGAGCGCGTGCCCGTGGACCAGGCCCTGGATCGCCTGACCGAGGCGGTCAAGCATACCCTGGAGCAAATCGACGGGCTCGACCGAGACCAGCCCGACCTGAGAGCGAAGATTGAGCGCAACGGCGACGCCCTACACGCGTTCACTCTCGCGCTCGACGGCCTGCGCGTATTGGACGCACCCGACGACCGTGTGGCTGAAATCGACGAGATGCTAGAGGTCGGTCGTGCGCGGCTAGAGTCGCTGGCGGACGGGCTGGACGACGACGCCACCTTCAGCGTGAGCGGGCTCGTCATCCAGCGCGGCGGGGCGCCAATTGTGGGCGCACGCGTGCGCGCGCTCGAGAAGCACGTCGTCAACGCACAAGATCGCGTGCTGGGCGAGGTGCGAAGCGGCGACGACGGGGCCTACGCAGTGCGCTACAGCATGGAGGGCGAGGCGCGTGCGGACCTTCTGATTGAGGTGCTCGCGCCAGAGGACGACGAGGTGATCACGCGCTCGCCGCTGATCGTGGACGCCGCGCCGCAGCAGACAGTCGATCTGGTGGTGGACAACGCGGCGCACCCGCCCGCCTCGGAGTTTGCGCAGATTGAGACGCTGCTGCGGCCCTGGGCAGACGACGCGAGGATCGATGAGCTTGACGGAGATTCGGTCGGCTACCTCTCCGGCAGGACGGGCATCAGCCCAGTGCGCATCTCGGCGTACGTACAGGCGCGGCGCTTTGCCCAGGATGGGGAAGTCCCAGCGCAGGTCTACTACGGCCTCTTCCGCGCCAATCTGCCCGTCAACAAGCCTGCGTTGGTGGCGCAGGACAACGCGCTGCTGGTCGAAGCGATCAGCGCCACCTCAGCCGCCAACGTCATCGACCCGGCGCTGGCGCAGCAGCCGGAGACCATAGAGCGCGCGGTGGGCGCGCTCAATCGCGAGCTCGTCGACACCATCATCGCGCAGCCGACGTTGCCCAGCGGCGAGGCTTCGCTCGGTGCGTTCTTGCAGATTGCCGCGTTGGACGACGCGCAGAAGCGCACCGTCGTGCAGCACGTGCAATCCACCACAAGCCGCGGCGATGAATTCTGGGCGGGGCTGGCCGAGCAGGGCGTCGAGCCCCAGGCGGTGGAATCTCTCAAACTGACTGCGCAGCTGGGCACGCTGACACTCAACAACGCGCCGCTGATGCGCACGTTGCACGTGCAGCTGGCGGACCGGATCGGCGGCGCGCAGGCGCCGCTGCGCGCGCTCGTCGGGATGACGCAGGACGACTGGCTCGGCCTCGTGCGCGACCATACCGACGAGAACGGCGACGTCATCGTGCCCGATGCGCTGCCCGCCGTTGACAACGAAACGCCCGAAGTGGCCTACGCGCGCACGATGACACGCGTCGTCGAGGACGCCTACCCCACGCCGACGCTCATCGCGCGCGCCGGGGCAGATGGCTTTGCGGGCGCGGGAATGCTGAACGATTTCTTGGCCGAGCACGACGACTTCGAGTACCGCAACACGAGCGTGCCCGCCTACCTGCGCGCCCATGAACTCAATCTCGACCGTGAAACGCAGCAGACGCTCGAACGGATCGGGCGCGTCTTTGCACTGGCTCCGCGCTTTGAGCGTGAGCAGGTCGTGCAGCCGCTGC
>DASROV010000160.1:0-4094 GCA_035646755.1 Trueperaceae bacterium
GGAGTACGACGTGGCGCGAGCACTGCTGAGCGTCTATGACAAGACGGGCCTAGTCCCCTTCGCGGCGGGGCTCAGCGAACTCGGCTTCGAGCTGGTTTCGACCGGCAACACGCTCGCGACCCTGCACGAGGCCGGCGTTCCGGCCACGGCGGTCGCAGCCGTGAGCGCGTTCCCCGAGATCCTCGGCGGCCGGGTCAAGACGCTTCACCCCGCCATCCACGGTGGCATCCTCGCGAAGTCCTCGTCCGAGCACGAGGCGGAGCTGGCCGAGCACGGTATCGCCCGCTTCGAGCTGGTCGTGTCGAACCTCTACCCGTTCAGGGAGACCGTCGCCACGCCCGGCATCAGCGAGGACGAGGCGCTCGAGCAGATCGACATCGGTGGTCCGGCCATGATCCGGGCCGCCGCCAAGAACCATCCACTGGTTACCGTCGTGGTCGACCCCGCCGATTACGACGCCGTGCTCGTCTCCTTGCGGGGAGGTATGCCGACTGCGCGCAGGCGGGAGCTGGCCCTCAAGGCGTTCGCTCACACGGCCGCTTACGACGCCGCGATCGTCGCCTGGCTGCAACGTGACGAGGCGCTGCCTACCTACCTCAGCCTCTCATTGGAGAAAGTCCAGGACCTGCGCTACGGCGAGAACCCGCACCAGAGCGGCGCGCGCTACCGCGAGGTTGGACGTAGCGGCGTCTGGGACGCCGCTGAACAGCACTCCGGGGTGCCGTTGTCGTACCTGAACCTGTTCGATGCCGAGGCCGCCTGGCGGCTGGTGCACGCGCTCGGCGGACCCGCCGCCTGCGTGATCGTCAAGCATGCCAACGCCTGCGGAGCGGCCGTCGGCGAAGACCTCGGCGAGGCCTACCAGAAGGCGTTCGCCGCCGACCCCAAGTCGGCCTTCGGCGGGGTCGTGGCGCTCCCCGGCGTCGTCGAGCTGGCCCTGGCCGAGCTACTGGCGGCCAACCCCAAGGCCGACGTCATACTCGCCGGCGGTTACTCGTCTGCGGCGTTGGCACTGCTCAAGACGAAGCGCAAGAACACTCGTCTGCTGACGTTGCCCTCGCCAGGCGAGAAGGCTCTCGACGTGAGGCGCATCGACGGCGGCCTACTCGTCCAGCAGCCCGACGTCGTCGCTGACTCGCACGACGACTGGCGCGTGGTAAGTGAGCGACAACCAACCGCTGCCGAGTGGCGCGACCTCGTGCTCGCCAACATCGTGTGCGCCTTCACCTCCTCGAACGCGATCGTGTTCGCAAATGGCGGCGTGGCCGTCGGGGTAGGGGCGGGGCAGCAGAGCAGGGTCGACGCCGTGGAGATCGCGGCGCGCAAAGCCGGCGACCGCGCCAACGGCAGCGCGTGCGCGTCTGACGCCTTCTTCCCGTTCCGCGACGGGGTAGAGGCTGCTGCCGCAGCCGGTGCCACGGCGCTCGTGCAGCCCGGAGGCTCGATCCGCGACGAGGAGATCGTGGCGGCGGCCGACGAGCTCGGCGTCAGCATGGTCATGACCGGCGTGAGGCACTTCAGACACTGATGTTGCCGTTGCCAACGGAGCTTTTCGGCTCCGCTCGACCACTTCGGCCGAAAAGGTAAAATCACCTCACACCGCCAAGGCTAGTAGGCGTTAGGATGGCCGGTACAACATCTTGTAGGTAAGCTCGCTGGTAAGCGGAGCTACAGCCGCAAGCGTGGAAACACGAAGTGCCCCGACTGGCAACGTCAAGGCCGGGGCGCCGAAGCCAGCGACACCTGCACGAACACCGCCGCGGGGGCGCGGCGAGCCAGAGGGGAAGTGGACAACAATGAGCAAGCTCTCGTCTTCCATACAGGGTGCATCCGAACACAGTGCAGCCGAGTTCGGAGACCACGCGGTGACGGTGGCCAAGCGGCAGTACTTCCAACCAGGAGACGAGAACGTGTTCGACATGTTCGAAAGGGTCGCCACGTGGGTGGCCAAGTCTGAGCCGGACGAGAAGCGGGAGGACGCCGCCGCCGAGTTCTACCGGCTGATGGCCGAGCAGCGCTTCTGCCCTGGAGGGCGCGTGTTGGCCGGCGCCGCGACCGCGCACGGCAACGTGCTCAACTGCTTCGTGCAGGACGGCAGCCCGGAGCAAGAGGGCACCAACGCCTGGATCTTGTTGCTGGCACGGAAGCTAGCGCTGGTGACCAAGGTCGGTGGCGGCAACGGCCTCAACCTCGACCCGATTCCGCCCAAGCGCCACTTTGCGGGCAAGGTCGGCAATCTCTACCTGACCGTCGACAGCGCTCACCCGGACTACCAGGCGATCAAGAGCGGCACGTACCTCGACCTCGTGCGCAACGAGATGACGACCAAGGGTTACCGCGTGGCGCGGTTCGTGGAGCGCGAGGAGGCGCCGGCCAACGTGGAGGTCGTTGAGGTGCTCGACTCGGTCGAGGGCATTTGGGACTCGGCCGGGAGCGCAGTCCTGGGCCTCCTGGCGGGCCGTGACGTGCTTGTCGACCTCTCTCAGTTGAGGCCGGTAGGTACCCCGGTAAGCGGTTCGGGCGGCGCCTCCTCGGGTCCGTCGAGTTTCGCTGTCGAGATTTTCGACAACTTCGCCGTGTGGGCTGGGTTGGGCGGAGTGGAGCATGCTGGTCCGGTGGCGACTCTGCGATACGTCTTCGCCCCTACCCTCCGCGCTATCAGGCAGGGGGGTTGCCTCCACCCGGATACCCTCGTACATACGAGTCGAGGGACGTTGCGCTTAGAGGAGTTGGTTGACGGACATCAACTCGGCTGGCAGGACCACCACGTCAAGGTCGCCACCGACAAAGGTTGGAAGGACAGCCCGCGCGGTTTCAACAACGGCGTCGTCGATACATTACGTGTGACGTTGGCCAACGGGCAGACGCTGCGCGGCACCGCTAACCACAAGTTGAAAGTGCTTCGTCCGGATGGCGAGCGGGCGTGGGTCGAGTTCGCGGATCTGCAGAAGGGTGACCACGTCATACAGATGCTGGATCAACACACGGGAGCACCCGTCCTGCTCCGTCCTGTGGACCTGCCCCACCACAACACGAAGCCCATCAAGATGCCCGAAATCCTCGACGAACGCCTCGCCTTCTTCCTTGGTTACCTCTGGGGCGACGGCTTCGTTAGCACTGGTCGAGTCGGCTTCGCGGTCTCTCACGACTCGCCGATGATCAAGCAGACGCCGCGGATGTTCGACGAGCTCTTTGGGCTGGGCGTCATGACCGAGCAGAAGCAGGGTGACGCTAGCGTCATCTTCGTAACCAAGTCAGCCCAGTTGATCGCGTGGCTGAAGGCGAACGGGCTAACGAAGGAGAAGGCTCGCGAGCTCGCGATACCGAAGGCGATTCGTATGTCCCCGCGACCCGTCGTCGGAGCGTTCTTACGCGGGCTGTTCGAAGCGGACGGCAGCGTCTCCCACGGCATGCCTCTTCTCAGTACTGCGTCCGTTCGCCTGGCTGAAGACGTGGCGACCGTGCTCGCGGGTATAGGCATACCGACGAAGCGGCGCACGACGAGTGGCCTGACGGATCGTTATTCGAAGCACTCGATACACAGTGTGCGCGTGGTCAGCCACAAGGGCCTCGAACGCTTCCTGGAGCGAGTGGGCGCCATGGCCGGTTCGCGGCTCGAAGCGGCTGGCGAACATGTACCAGACGAGGCTCGTGAGCAGTCGTGGCTGCTCCCGCACGCCAGCGCCTTGCTCACCGAGACCTTCGAGGCGATGCCGGTCGGTGTCAAGGGACGGCGTTCTCGGTTTACCGCCACTCGCAAGACACTCTCGCGTTACATCCGCGGCGAAAGGCATCTCACGGCGACCGGTTACGACCGCCTGCGCACCAATCCGCAGTTGGTCGATGTACTGCCCGAGTTCGGCTACGACGAGTACTACGTGCCGGTCCTTAGCGTGTCCGACGCCGGCCGATCGCTTACTCTCGATCTGTCCGTCGACGAGAACAAGACCTACCTGGCCGGTGGCTTCGTCACTCACAACACGCGCCGAGGCGCGGGGATGGCCACTATCTCGATCGCCCATCCTGACGTCAACGACTTCATAACTGCCAAAGACCTGGAGCGCGAGCGCGACGAGGGTGACATCTCGACCTTC
>DASROV010000161.1:0-2257 GCA_035646755.1 Trueperaceae bacterium
ATAGAATGCTCGTGCTGCACGAGCATTCTATCACGCGACGGGCACCCAGGAACGGCCTACCAACGCATCAAAACCGACCTGAAACCCACCGCCCGCCGACCGGATTATGCACACACGCTCCTAGCAGAAGAGTACTACCAGGACGGCTCGTGAACCTTCGCCCAGTAGTGCGGTTGGACTTCTCGCAGTGGCTTCGAGAGCCACCGGCTCGAATCGTCTGGGTGGGGCACGGCCACCTCGACATCGCCTCCCCCAGTGTGCCAGCCGCTCCTGCGCCACTGGCGGCGAGCTCAGCGGCCGACGGGACCACCTCGACGGATATATGACATTCAGGCAGCCAAGAAGCATAGGCACACAGCCCCACCGGACGCCACAGGCAGATACTCTGCCTAGGACGGGCTCTTCTATACCCTAGCTGTGACTATGCTCTGTCGAACTCCAGCCGTACTGCGCGCACGGTCACTCTCACTTCTGCCCTTCTCGCCACGAATGTGACGATGCCTCACGGTTGATTGCGGAGGCGCGGCGCCAAGCGCCACCCGGCGGGCGGGTGGACGAGCTAACAACCCGCCCCCGTTCGGCCTAGCGGCGCATGACCTCTCTGGCGAACTCGACCAGCCGCTCCGCTAGCCTCATGGCCACCTTCTGGTTCTCTTGGCTGATGAAGTGCAGCCCGTACTGGGCGCGTCCTTGAGGCTGATGAGGCGCCTCAGCGCTTCTGCCGCCTTCCCGGCGCCTTCGATCTCGGCAAAGACCTGAACGGCGTCGTAGTGGCTCTCTCCACGCGCTCGGTACCCGAGCACCTTGCAGCAGGCGGGGTCGGAGGCCGCGATCCCAGCGAGCACAGCTAACGAGGCGGTCACGCCGGCGAAGGCCGGATCCGTCTCCTCTTCGACGAAGCGCGCGACCTCGAGGAACTTCTCGGCAGCCGCGAGCCTCGTCTGAGCGTGCGCCTGGGAACAGGTCTGCGTGCGTACCGTCATGACGCCGCCTAGAAGATGTCATGCACGGCGGGGCCGACGAGGGTGATGGCGTCTCGCTCGAGCTCGGGGCGGCGCACGAACGCCTCGAGGTCGCCGGTGATGAGGCTGGCGTTCGGACCGACCGACTTCAACGAACGCGAGGCGACCCACTTAGGCCAAGCCCGCCACGCCGCCGCGAAGTCGTACTCGGGTGCGCCCCACTCCGGCCGATCGTCATCCCAGTAGCGCATGAGCTCGTAAATGCGGCGGCCGTACAGGCTGCCCGACGAGGCACGGGTCCGATCTATGAAGTGGCGGAAGAGCGCGGCCTCCGGCGGAGGGAGTGCTAGGTCGGACCCGGGCCCATCGACGTAGCCGTCCAGTGATTGAGTCATCCCGAACACAAGCCTTGCCATTGGTGTTCCCTCCTTGCGACCTGCGTTGCTCGCCCTGCACGGTTACCCACTCGACGACGGTAATCGGGAACCAACAAACTCAACGACAACCTCCTCAGAGCCTGGCGATGCTAAGCCAGAACCCTCAGGTGTTGCCCTCACCGATAGAGACCGCCGCCGGATAGCATATGCGGTACTAGGAACTCTCCAAGAATCTCACTGAACCGGCCACCGTGCTGCTAGCCCACGGTGATGCCAAGGCGTTGTCCGTCGTGGCGGGCACGACGCGGCCACTTAGTGGTCGCGCGATTGCCAGGTTGGCGGCGGGAACGCCGCTCTCGTGAGCCTCCGGCGACTCCTGGTCGATCGCCTTTGAGCTGAGCTGGCGCAGTGGAATGTGCCACGGCTACACGCGTCCCTATTCGGCTCCGCAGACAGGGGCGATGGCGACACTGGAATTGATATCGATCTCTTCATGGTCCGGCCGAACGAGTTGGAGGACGAGGAGCGGTGGGGCGTGCCATTCGAACGCTTGGCGGCCGCGGTCCTGCGGTGGACCGGTAACCGTGCCGGCATCGCCGAGGTTACCGAGGCGCAGGCGACTGGCATGGTGGGGGAGCGCCGGCCCATCTTGAACGAACTGATCCGGGACGCGGTCTGGTTGTTCGGCGTGTCGGTCCGGAAGTCGCTATTTGAGGGCTCGCCGTGAGCACCAGTACGAGGTTAGTGTCTCATCGTTTTACTGAGGCGATTGACGATCAGCATGTTGAGGCTGACACTTTCGTTTTCGGCTTCCTCGATGGGGCCCTGTGCAGGCTCTTGGACACCCGCACGTTGAACTTGCCGCTGTACTCGCGGCCCGAGAGTGGTTCGGGGATGGGGTCGCGGTGTTCTAGCATC
>DASROV010000162.1:0-3126 GCA_035646755.1 Trueperaceae bacterium
CCCCCTCGTCAACGTCATGGCTCTCGGCCTGCTGCGCCATGAGGACCTGCGCAAGGGCACCGTCGGCGCCGTGGGCAACAAGCTTTACTACGTCGGTTCGAAGACCGGCCGCGACGGCCTTGGCGGCGCCCATGTCCTGCACTCCTGCCACCAGGTCGCGAGCGATGGCTTCGAGGCAGGCCTCGAGCAGCAGCTTCTCCATGAACGGGTCGCCGACCTGCACGGCCGGCCGATCGGCGTCAGAGGCGGTCGAGAGGTCGGCCGATGCGAACACGGCGCCGCCAAGGCCGTCGCGGCCGGTCTTCGAGCCGACGTAGTAGAGCCTGTTACCGACGGCGCCGACGGTGCCCTTGCGCAGGTCCTCATGGCGCAGCAGGCCGAGAGCCATGACGTTGACGAGGGGGTTCTCTTGGTAGCAGGGGTTGGTCTCGATCTCGCCGCCGACCGTCGGCACCCCGATGGCGTTGCCGTAGTGCGCGATGCCGCTCACCACGCCTGACAGCAGGTAGCGGTTGCGCTCGACGTCTAGCTCGCCGAAGCGCAGGGAGTCGAGCACCGCGATGGGCCTTGCGCCCATCGCGAAGATGTCGCGCAGGATGCCCCCGACTCCGGTGGCGGCCCCCTGGACAGGCTCCACGGCGCTGGGGTGATTGTGACTCTCCATCTTGAACGCCACGGCCCAACCTTCACCTATGTCGACAACGCCGGCGTTCTCCCCGGGGCCTTGAAGCACCTGTGGCCCACTTGTCGGCAACCGCTTGAGCAGTGGCCGCGAGTTCTTGTAGCCGCAATGCTCGCTCCACAGGGCGCCGAACACACCAGCTTCGAGGGCGTTGGGCTCGCGGCCCAAGCGCTTCACGACAAGGTCGAACTCGTACTCGCTGAGGCCGAATAGGGCGGCGTCGGCGCGCAGGCTCCCGCCCGCGCCGCCCTGGGGCTTCACCTCTTGGCCGGCGCGTTGACTCACGACGCCGCCGCACCGATGGCGGCGGCCAGCGAGGCGAGCACCCCGAGGCCGTCCCCGTAGCCGAGCAGGCCCTCGACCGCCCGCTCCGGGTGCGGCATCATGCCGAGCACGTTGCCCTGTTCGTTGACGATGCCGGCTATCGCGTTGGCGCTGCCGTTGACGTTCGCCGAAGAAGCGACAGCGCCACTCGCGTCGCAGTAGCGGAACACCACGCGACCCTCGCCTTCCAGCCTCTCCAGGGTGGCGTCGTCGGCGTAGTAGGAGCCCTCGTTGTGGGCGATGGGGAGGCGCAGCACCTGGCCCGGCTCGAGGCGCGAGGTGAACGGCTCCCGGCTTACCTCGGTCCGCAGGTGTACATCGCGGCACTGGAAGGCGAGCGAGCGGTTGCGTGCCAACTGCCCAGGCAACAGGCGCGCCTCGGTGAGGATCTGGAAGCCGTTGCAGATACCGAGCACGGGACCACCGCGACTCGCGAACGCGGCGACCGCCGTCATCACGGGGCTGAGCGCCGCGAGCGCCCCGCTTCGCAGGTAATCGCCGAAGCTGAAGCCGCCGGGGATGACGACGGCGTCGACCCCGGGCAGGGCCGTCTCGTCGTGCCACACCATGCGCACGTCGACTCCAAGCACCGCCTCGAAGGCGTGCCTGGCGTCGTCGTCACAGTTGCTGCCGGGGAAGGAAACGACCGCGATGCTCATAGTCTCAAAAGGTCCGCTCGCAGTGCCGCCGCGCTTGGCACGGGCACGGCGTAGAGGCTAACATGCAGGGCGGGCCTGCCGAGATGGCGGAACGGTAGACGCAGTTGACTCAAAATCAACCGGGGCGACCCGTGCGGGTTCGAATCCCGCTCTCGGCACCAGGTTTCCCGCCCCGCCGCCAGCAGCGCGTAACTAATCAAGCAGCGCGCGGTGGCGTTTCGCGTGGGGCGCGGTGCTAGTTTACGGCGGCTCGGGGCTGCCGCTGGAGGAAGAATGTTCTGGATAGTACTAGTGATCTTCGTGATCGTCTCGCTCCTGCTCACGGCCGTTGTGCTCATGCAGGAGCCCAAGCAATCCGGCCTCGGCGACGCCCTCGGCGGCGGCGGCGGTGGTGGTGGTGGTGACTTCGGCAGCGCCGGCGGCACCGCCGGCGGGCTGCACCGCACGACGATCTACCTCGCCGCCATCTGGGGCGCCCTGGCGATCCTCATGCAGGTCGTCCCGCGCTGACCCCTGAACGTTAAGGGTTGCTACGGCGAACGTGACAACGCGTCGTTGACGCTCTAAACGAGCCGGTGCTAGATTCGACCCAAGTGGGTAGTTATATCTAGTCAGCCCACGACTCGGCGGGAGAGGTACCGCTCTCCTTGGCGTCTGCAGTGACGGGTGGTCTCACGCGGGCTGAACCGTCCGCCGTGCGTGCCTAGCAAGACCCTCTGCTGCTTGCGGCCCTAGGCGAAATGCGGTTACCGTAACTCGTCGTACTACAGCGATGGCGGATGGCACGGCGTTGGAGGACGTCGGTCATCACGCGAAATACCTGGAGGTAGAATGAAGAAGCTGGCCTTAGCCCTATCCGTGTTGCTCGTGGCGGCGTTCGCGTCGGCCGAGCCGTTCGTCTGGCCCAGCGCCTGGTCGAACGCCAGCCCCGAAGAAGCGGTCACCGGGGGCGTCCTGCGTGACTCGATGATCTCCGACCCGCGCACCTTCAACCCGATCGTCACGGCCGAATCGCAGGAGCTCAGCGACCACATCTTCGCCGGCGCTCCGCTTATCTTCCGCGGCCCCGACTCCGACGAGTGGGTCCCTTACGCTGCTGAGTCATTCACCACCAACGAAGAGGGCACCGTCGTCGACGTCGTGATCCGCGAAGGCGTGCTGTGGTCCGACGGAGAACCCGTCACCGCGCAGGACTACTACACCACGTACCTTCTCGAGACCGATCCCGACATCGGCGCGAACGGCTACGACAGTTGGTTCATGGACGAGGACAAGATCCTGGTCGAGGTCACGGGCGACAACAGCCTCCGGTTCACGTTCCCCCGCCCTGACCGACTGGCGTTCCCCGTCGTGGCCGTCGAACCGACTCGTGACAGCATCTTCGGTGAGGCTTACCGCACCGGCGGCGCCGAAGCGGTCCAGGCTCTCTGGGGCACCGACGTCGACCTGAGCACGACGGTC
>DASROV010000163.1:0-6620 GCA_035646755.1 Trueperaceae bacterium
CTTCCGGCCCATCCAGCAGATCAACCAGATAATCGAGCTCTACCCACGCGGCCTGGCGGGCTTCGGACGTTACCAAGACCTGCTCGGCAACGAGCCTGACATCGTCGACCGGCCGGGCGCCACGCGCGTGGCGCACCTGCACGGTGACATCGTGTTCGACGACGTGTCGTTCGCCTACTCAAGCCGCCTGCCCGTGCTCGAGCAGGTCGACCTCGAGATCGCGGCGGGCGAGACGGTGGCCTTCGTCGGCCCGTCGGGGGCGGGCAAGACGACGATCGCCTCCCTGCTGCCACGCTTCTACGAGGTCGACGCTGGCAGCATCACCATCGACGGCATCGACATAAGGGACATGACCATCGAATCATTGCGCGGCCAGATCGGCATCGTGCAGCAAGACGTGTTCCTCTTCGCGGGGTCGCTACGCGACAACATCGCCTACGGCCGCCTTGGCGCCGGCGACGACGAGATCCTGGCGGCGGCGCGGAGCGCGCAGCTCGACGAGCTCATCGCCAATTTACCTTCCGGTCTCGACACGCTCATCGGCGAACGCGGCGTGAAGCTCTCAGGCGGTCAGAAGCAGCGTCTCTCAATCGCCCGCATCTTCTTGAAGAACCCCCCGATCCTCATCCTGGACGAGGCCACCTCGGCGCTGGACACCGAGACCGAACGGGCCATCCAGCAAGCCTTGGAAGAGCTCTCGAAGGGGCGCACGACCTTGGTCATCGCCCACCGGTTGGCCACCGTTACGCACGCCGACCGCATCGTCGTGGTCGAAGACGGCCGCGTGGTGGAGCAGGGCAAACACGACGACCTGCTGGTGCGCGGCGGCGTCTACCGCCGGTTGCATGAGGCCCAGTTCGGCACGGGTAGTGGGCCGCGGTTGCTGCCGGCCTGAGTCGGCGCTGCCCGTAGCGCTTTTGCTACGCGCGCGGCATGAAAGTCCCGGTTCGCGATCTAAGGAACTCGACACGTCAGGTACTTGAGCGCGTGGAAGCCGGCGAGTCGCTAATCGTGACCGTCAACGGGCGCGACGTAGCGCAGCTCGGGCCGTTGAATTCGGGTTTGCGATGGATTCCGAAGCGCCGTTTCTTGGCGGAACTTGCGCGCGTGCGCGCCGATCCGGGCCTACAGGCGGAGCTTGACGAACTTGCTGCTGGCAGCACTGACGATCTTGACGACCTGAGGTGAACAAGGGTTTGGCCGATAAGAGCCTCTTCATCGGGCGCGAGGACGGCCGTGACATCGTCGCGCCTGAGAGACGAAAAGCGAGCCATGAAAGTGAACGACTCCTGGCTTGCAGCGACCGCCATCGCTCTCGGCGTGCCGGTGATCACGCAGGACAGCGATTTCGAGGATGTTCCAGGTTTGAGAACAGTTCGCGTCTTACCTGATTCATACCCAACACAAACGTGAGCCCTCGCCAGGAACGCGTGTGCGGTCGGCGAGGGCCATTCCCGACGCCAAGTCACGACACTAACCGGCCGCGTCACGCCTGCATCTCGACCGGATAGCGGCCGCATCACGCCTGCTTTCGCATCCTCTTGTCAAAGGAGGTGACGAGGCCAGGTCGAGGCGACCACCAACCGCGATCTACCCTAAGAATTCGAGCAAGGCGCGAAAGCGCGGAAGGACACGACAATGCGCAAGTTCCTAATGGTTTTGCTGTTCACGTTGGCAGGCACGGCTTTGGCAAGGATGACCGAATTCGAATCCACCGGAATCGACACAGGCGAACCTACAGCGTTGGAGAAGGCACGGCAGTCTAGCTCCGCCTCCGGCTACTTCACGCTCACCGCCGGCGACGTCGACTTCGTAGTCACCGTCGAGGCCAGCCCGGCAGACCAAGAGCTCGTACAGGTCGTCAAGTCCACAGCACGGCACCAGGCGCTTGAACAGGTCGGCCTGTCCGACACGCAGTTCTCCCCACTCAGCGCCCACGTTTCGCTCCAGTGCCGGCTCACCCCTTACTGAGACTTACCTCTTCAAGCCCCTTGCGACGCCTCTTCAAGCCTCCTCAAACACCTCAGAAGCACTGACTTGAAACGAGCAGGCGCCGATCGGTCGGATACCGGTCGGCGCCTCCTCTTTTGCCAATAGCTGCCAGGCGCCTATTACCCGTGGCTGCTAGGCGTCAATAACGCCGGTCGAAAAACACCAGCCGGAACTACGGCACACTTCGGCAGGTGCCGTTTACGGTCGTGGCTGGCGCGCCCAGCTGGCTCTCCGCCGGCGGTTCGGAGGCCAGTTCCGAAACGACTACACCCGTCGAGCCAGGCACACAGTCGCCGTTCGCGGCGACGTCGACAGCCAGGAACAGGGCCAGGAGCGGCGACGAGAACGAGGTGCCGGCGTACGAAAGGGTCTCGCTGCCTGTGGTCTGGCCGGGGCGCCAGGGCTGAAGCTTGAACCACGCGCCCGGAGCGCTAACTTCGGAAGCGTTGGCGAACGGCGGCGGTGGCCGATCGTCCCGCGGTGAGCCTACTCCCAGGACGAACGGCCACCCAGCAGGCAACATCTGGTAGGTCATACCGAAGTTGCCGGAGGCCGCCACGAAGATGAGCGCGGCGTTGGCCGGGCTCAAGTTGGCGAGGCCGAACAGGGGGTCGGTCATCCCCGCTGCCGCCAGCAGCTGCAACGCGTTCCGGTTGAATTCATCACCGGTCCCCAACTCCGTGAACCCGGCGTTGGCGAGTTCCAGAGCCGCCAGGTACTCGCGCATGGTGGAGAACTCGGCTTTGGCGGCTATGAAGCCCTCGACCGTGGCGCACGGCAGCAGAACCCAACTCATGTTGACGATGACCGCGGTGTGGTCGGGGTCAAGGCGCCTAATGGCCGTGGCGACGGCCGCGGCGATGTTCTCAGACTCAATCCTCGCGAACCGCGCTCCGTCCTCGGCTTCCGCCGCAGCCGAGAGGTCGAGCGCTCTCACTATCAGCTGGGAGCCGCTTGACAGCGAGGACCAGACGTAGTTGCCCTCAACTGGCTTGTCAGAGGTGAGTTCGTACTGCTCGGTAGCGGCGATGAGCGCGTTCAGGTGGTGAAGGACCAACGCCCCGTGCGATACGGGGTACTCAGCGAGGACAGCCCGTAAGGGTCTTGACTCGGGTGGCAAAGGATCGCTTGGGTTCGCCGTCGCGTAGGCGGTATCGAGGGCGCTCACTTTCTGGCTGTCGAGCGAGAAGAGCGCCTCAGGGACCTCGTAGATCCCGCGCTCGAAGTCGTCGGCGACTAGGATTACGACGGCCTGATCTCCGGCCGGAAGCCGAGCAAGCAGGTCCCTAAGCAGCTCGTTGCCAGACGCCTGATACGGAGATTGTGAGGCCGAGGTTGGCAGGAAATCGGCCACCGGGTACGAGTCGATGGTCATCGTACCGCCACCCGCGTTCGGCAGCTCGACCGCCCCCAGCACTAGTCCGCCGACGGAGCCGGAGATGTAGGCTCCTGACCCCGAGATGTAGGCGCCCTGCCCGGGCGTGGACAGCTCGTGTGCGAGGCACGTGGGTTGAGTGGGGACCTCGAGGTCCTGGCCTTCCTCCCAGAAGACGAAATCCGAGCCCTCCGGGCCAAAAAACGTGCCCTTGATGATCGTGCCGTCGACAGCCGGGTTGCCTTTCAAGTAACCCGCCAGGTCGAAGCCATCAGGAGGATAGGGCGTTTGCGCCGCCGCCAGTCCGAGCCAGCTTGCCACGGTGATCATTGCGACGAACCTACCTGCCCGCGAACCGAAGTCAACCACTCTTCCCATGTCCGTACCCTCCCGTACTGTCCGCTTGCTCGAAAACGGCCGCCGGTCAGTTTGGCGTGGCCAGGTCGGACACCAGCGAGTAGCCGTGCTCCGCCATGAACGCCGTCAGCCTGTCAACGTGTGCGGTGACGTGGTTCTCGCGGTAGAGAGCCAACGCCATGCCGAGGTGTTCTTGAGCCAACTCGTGTTCGCCTACGGTCCCATACATCTCCCCCAATTCCTGCCTGGCGTTAGCGGCCCAGATCGGGTTGTCGCTCTCCTCGGCCAGCTCGAGGGCCGCTTGCCTGGCGCTGAGCGCGTGTTCGAATCGCCCTAGGTGGAGCTCAGCCTCGCCTTGGTTGAGCAAACAGAAGAAGCGGCGTCGCCTGAGTTCGTACGGCTCGATAGCCTGAGCCTTTTGCAGCCGCTCTACCGCTTGCAGCGACCGCACGTAAAGTTCGCGCGACTTCTCGTACTCGCCCCTCACCAGCAGCGTGAAGGCCCGATGCTCGAGGACTGTGGCCAGGCACAGGTCGTCACCCGACTCCTCGGCCATCGCCAGCGCCTCGTCGAGGACTGCGTTGGCTTCGGGGTCGTTCAGGCGCGCGGCCATCGCGCCGCTCATGCTCAGGTACACCGCTTGACGCAGGCTGTTGCCGCTGCGGGCGGCCAACTCGGCCGCCGCGCGGTACTCCTTTAGGGCCTGGCGCTCGTCGCCCTGATGCGTACCGTGCGCGTCAGCCAGACGAGCGACGAGGGCGTGCGCGGCCTCCCAGGCGCCGGTTCGCTTCGCCGCGTCCGCGGCGGTGCGCAGCAGTTCGAGACGACGGGGGCCGAAGCCCCGAGCCGGGAGGTACCCGGTGTCGATCGCCAGCAGACGCATGAACGCGATCAACTGGGCATCTTTGCCGCGCGCCCTGGCGGTATCCGCGGCGGCAAGTACTTCGCCCAACTCCCCATCTATCTCACCGAGCGCCGGCGCCGGCCGCGGTCCACGAGAGCGGTCGGTGCGTTCGCGCAGGAACCTCAGGTAATAAGAGGCGTGCCGCCTCACGGCGAGGTCGCGCTCATTGGGGTCGCCGGCCAGCTTCTCGCGCGTGAACGCCAACAGCAACGGATGACGGTGGTAGCGGTAGTCACTGCCCAACCGCAGCAACGACTTGTCGACCAACGCCGCCAGCACCGGGCGTGACGCGCCGGCCACGAACCGCGCGGCGTCGGCCGCCACCGGCCCCCGGAAGACCGACAAGCGCCTCATCGCCTCTTGCTCGGCCTTCGTGAGTATCGACCACGACTGCTCGAAGGTCGCACGGATGCTGGCGTGCCTGGGGATGCCGTCAAGGGCGGATGAGGTGAGCAGGTCGAGGTTCTGACCGATCTCATCGACAATCTCGCCAAGCGGCAGCACCCGCACCCAGGCGGCCGCAAGTTCGATGGCCAGCGGCAGGCCCTCGGTGTAGGTGCCGAGCTGCGCCAGCGCCTCGCGGTCCTCCTCCGTTACGTCGAAGGCCGGCCTTACCCGTCTGGCCCGCTCCATGAACAACGCGATTGTCGCGAAACCGAGCATGTCGTCGACCGCGTGGCGCTGCTTGGGGAACGGCAGACCCTCGAGCGGGTAGAGCCACTCGTCGGCGAGTGACAGGCGCTCGCGTGAGGTGGCCAGCACCTTGAGGCCGGGCGCCACCTTCAGCGTCGACGCGAGCAGAGCGGGTAGCCCAGGCAAGTGCTCGCAGTTGTCGAGTACGAGCAGGACGCTCATGCCGGCCAACTCCCTCGTCAGATGTTCGAGGACGCCGGTCGGTGGGAGCGCCAAACCCAGAGCTCGTGCCACCGCGAGCGGCACGTCGTCGGTCGAGACGACAGCATCGAGCGGCACGAAGGCGACCCCGTCGGCGAAGCGGCCAGCGGCATCGGCCGGAATGTCGCCCGCAATCGCGCGCGCGAACTTGCCCGTGAACTGGTCCATTGCCTCGTCGATCGCCTCGCCCGCGAGTTCACGCGCCATCGCCAGAGCCAAGCGGGTCTTGCCGACCCCGCCCGTACCGACAATGGTGAGCAGACGGCAGGCGGGATCGAGCAGCCTGCCGCGAACCTCGGCCCGCTCTCGCTCACGGCCGACCAACGTGGTCGCGGGCAGCGGCAGTGAGCGCCCCCGACCCGCAGCTTCCGGCATGGCCGGTCGCGACGTGAGTTGGCCTTCAGCGGGCTCGGTGCGGGGCTCGGCGGGATCCGCGGGGATCGGTGCTGCCGCGGGCATGGCGAGGTCGAGCGCGTCGAAGGCGCTCACCGTTTCAGTTGTGGGCTCCAATCCCATCTCGTCGTCGAGGCGCGCCGCGAATCCTTTGTATAGCGACCGCGCCTCCTCCACGTGCCCAAGGCGCCGCATCGTGATGAGGTATGTCCGCACGGCCTCTTCGTCGAACTCGTCTTCGGCCAGCAGTCGCCTTACCAAGTTCGTCGCCAGGTGGTGCTGGCCGAGCGGACACTCGCGCAGGCGTCGCAGCGTCACCGCGCGCCACTCGGCGTCAAGGCGCCCCCGTTCGATCTCCAGCCACTCGCCGAACTCGCCTGCCTCTTCCTCCTCAAGGCCCGACAACAAGTGGCCGTGGTAGGCATCGACGGCGGTGTCTACCTCGTCATGGTCGACGGCTCGACGGAACGCCGCGACATCGGTCGCGGGTGACCAGCGCAGACTGTGGGGCGTCGCCTCGAGCTGAGGGTCGAACGGCAGGCTGCGCAGTCGCTGCAGGAGACCTCTTAGGTTTTGCCGGGAGTTAGCCGTGTCGGTATCGGGCCAGAACAGGAAGGCCACGCGTTCCCTGCCCACCCACTCGCCCTGATAAGCGAGGTAGGCCAGCAGTTGGTAGCGCTTGTCGGGCACGAACGAGTACTCAGC
>DASROV010000164.1:0-2558 GCA_035646755.1 Trueperaceae bacterium
GCAGCGGCGGGGCCTTCGACCAAAGCACGGCCGAGAGGCAGGTTGGCGCAGACCGCAGCGAGCACGCCACCACCGCGACCCTCAGCGGCCTGGAGCCGGGCACCACCTACCGCTGGCGCTTCGCCTGCAAGAACTCCGCTCTCCATGAAGGCGGCGAGGCGACGGGCGCCGAGCGCACCCTCACCACCTACCGCGCCTTCGCCGGCGATACCGACTGTCCCAACCAGGCCCTGCGCAGCGGCGACTCCGCCGCCCTGCCCGACTGTCGCGCCTATGAGATGGTCTCCCCGGTCGACAAAAACGGCGCCGACATCGTCTCCGGCCTCTCCGGCGCCAGTAATCCAGGCGGCTACGTCCGCGCCGCACCGGATGGCGGTGCACTTGCCTATGCCACCGTCTTCCCAGCCTTCGGCGACCCGCCCAACAGCTTCAGGCTTAACCAGTATCTGTCCGAGCGGCAGGACGGAGTGGGCTGGGGGACCAGGGGCATACATCCGCCCTATCTCGGACGCCGGGTTCCCGGTATTGCGGTAGGCGTCATCCGCGAATTCATCGCTTTCTCGCCGGACCTGTGCAGCGCCTGGCTGGTCGACTACCAGACGCCACCGCTCAACGTTGACGGCCAAGAGGAAGCTGCCAATCTCTACCGCCGAGATAATTGTGAGCCGGGGGATGGCGGCTTTGAAACGCTGACCGATGTCCCGCTGCCGCTGGAAGGCGAGGATAGAACGCACTATGTCACCAACAAGTCGGTGCAGGGCGTTTCCGATGACTCCCGCCACGCGGTCTTCACCGCGCACGCGAAGCTCACCGACAATGCCGCTGAAGGCGGCAACGCCCAACTCTACGATCGCTTCGAAGAGAAGCTCCACCTGGTCAGCGTGCTGCCGAGCGGGGCGGCCAATCCCACGAACGCCGTCGTGGGAAGCGGCTGGGACGGCAACCTCGAGGGCGCCGTTTCCGAGGACGGCTCGCGGGTGTACTGGACCTCGGGCGGCGCCAGCGGGAAGATCTACCTACGTTTGCAAGACGAGGGTAAAACTGTCGAAGTCAGCAAAGAGCTCGCCGGCCTGCCGTTCAACGACGCCTTCTTCTGGGCCGCCTCGTCGGACGGCTCGGCGGCGCTCTACTCAGAAGCACAAAGCCTCTACCGCTTTGATCTGGCTAGCGAAGCGTCGCAGCTGATTGCCAAAGGCGTGATGGGTGTTGCCGGCGTGAGCGAGGACCTCTCGCATATCTACTTCGTCTCGCGCGCGGCCCTCGCCGACTCCGGCGCCAACGGCGAGGAAGACGAAGCGGTAGCTGGCGAGCCCAACCTCTACCTGGCCACGGGCGGGAAATCCACCTTTATCGCGACGCTGGCCGAGGGCGACGTGGGGGCAATTGAGCCCGGCACGTTCATTCGCCCATACGACCTCGCCTCCCGCGGCACCTACAGCCGTGCCACCCGGGTCAGCCCCGACGGTGAGCAGCTCGCCTTCCAGTCGCGGGCGCAGCTGAGCGACTTCGACAACTCCGCAGCCAACGGCAAGCCGGCGGTCGAGGTCTACCGCTACGAGGCCGGCGCCGACCGGCTGCTGTGCGTCTCGTGCAACCCGAGCGGGGCGCGGCCGGCGGTTCGGGAGATGATCCTCCCCTACGCTTCGACGTCGGGTCCGACCGGAGTCTTCGCCGCCGCCTGGATCCCGACCTGGGAACACCCGCTCTACGCCACCAACGTGCTCTCGGCTGACGGCAACCGCCTCTTCTTCAACTCCAACGACGCGCTGGTCCCAGGCGATGCCAACGGCGCCCAGGACGTCTATGAGTGGGAGGCGCCGGGAACCGGCAGCTGCACCAAAGCCCACCCCAACTACTTCGCCAAAAACGGCGGCTGCCTGTTTTTGATCTCCTCGGGGGAGAGTTCCTTGGAATCGATCTTCTGGGAGGCCAGCCGCGACGGCTCCGAC
The DNA here is from genome assembly GCA_035646755.1 of Trueperaceae bacterium. Lineage (GTDB taxonomy): Bacteria > Deinococcota > Deinococci > Deinococcales > Trueperaceae > DASRWD01. Next base: position 1,950 of record DASROV010000164.1, read on the forward strand.
GTCTTCTTCACCACCGCCTCGAGCCTTCTGCCCCAGGACCCCGGCTCGGTCGACCTCTACGACGCCCGTGTGGGCGGCGGCTTCGCCCAGCCGGTCGAGCCCGCCTCCTGCGAAGGCGAAGCCTGCCAGAGCCCGCCGCCGCCACCGCAGAAGCCGACGCCCGCCTCCGGCGCCTACCGCGGCCCGGGCAACATCTCTCATGCGCGCAGCTGCCGCGCCCCGGCGATGCGGGCGCGCAAGCTCTCGCGCCGGGCCAAGCGCGCCCGCCGCGTCGCGGTCCGCGCCCGCCGCGCCGGAAACCGAGCCCTGACCCGGCGGATGCGCGGCAAGGCACGGCGCTTCTCGGGCAAGGCGGCCAAGCTCAGCCGCAACGCCAAGCGCTGTCGGCGCGCCAACCGGAGGGCCGGGCGATGAGAAGGCTCGCCTGCGTCCTCTCCACCTGCCTCGCCGCGTTGGCGCTCGCCGCCCCCGCCGCCCAGGCCGACTTCGGCATCTTCGGCTTCGACGTCGCCTTCACCGACGCGGAGGGCAACCCCGAGCGCCAGGCCGGCACCCACCCCTTCGCGATGCGCACCGAGCTGGGGATCGACTTCTTCGAAGAAGGCGGCC
>DASROV010000165.1:0-4365 GCA_035646755.1 Trueperaceae bacterium
CTCTGCTTCGGGCCTTCGCCGGTGACGATGAACTCGGTGAGGACAGCGGTGTGCGCGGCCCGCAGCAGGTGGAACCAGTAGCGTCCGGCCAAGCGCACCACACCGAACGCGCCGACCACAGCGACGACGAAGACGATCACGCCGAGCGGGGCCCACAGCCGCCCGAGCAGCCAGGCAACTCCGCCAACGGCCGCGGCGTAGACGCCGAGGGCGGCCCCCAACGCGAGGTAGCTTCCCAGCCTCACCAACAACAGGGGCAGGGTCTTGCCGACGAGGCCGATGGCTTCGGCCAGATGGATCTTGGGCATCGCGTCTGACGCTCCGTTCTCGCTCGACGAGCGGGTTCTCTCGCCAGCGAGCCTAAAGACGGAGCGTCAAACGGCCGTCAACGAGCCGTCAGAACCGCCCGGGTGGTCTCTCGCACCTATCGCGGCGCGCCCTAGGGGCGACGCCGCGCCGGTCAGGTCTTCGCCCTGCGTACCCAGCCGACGCCGATGTCGGCCTTCTGGCGAAGCAGCAGGTTCAGCTGCCCGGCATGGTGCTGGTTGTGGCGCATGGTGTAGAGGAGCACTTCCAGGTACGGCATCCGCCAGTACTCCCAGGCCAGCGGGGCTGGAGCGAGGGTCTGGTCGGGTGCCAACCGACGCAACGCCTTCTCCGCCTTGTCGCGGCAGTAGGCCAGGTAGTCGAGGATCTCGCGGCCCTGGTGTAGACCCGCGGTGGCGGGTCGTCCCCTTCGAGCTCCTGGGTGCCGAACGGCGGGGGCGGGGCGAAGGTCTCCTGTCTGCCGGCGAGGTAGAAGTCGAGGTAGAAGATCGTGTGGAAGGCGAGGTACCAGAACTCGTCAGGGCAAGCCTCGATGCTGCCCTTCAGCATGTCGATGGAGGCGCCGAACTGATCCCAGAGGATCTTCCGGACGTCGTCGAGCAGGAGCGTCACTGCGATGGTGCAGACAAGACGTCGTCGAGCCGCCGGTAGCCGGCCTCCATACCGTCGGCCATGCCGGACCGCACCGCGGCGTCCCGAGCCTCTTCGCTTGCGTACTTGACGCGGGTAGTCACCACGGTCGTGCCGGCCCTGTCGTCGAAGGTCGTGGTCACGGTGGTGGCGCCGCCGGTCCAGTCCTGGTCGAACTCCTCGGTGGCGACAAGCCTTTCAGGCTGCGTCACTTCCAGGAACTTGCCGGTCAGCCCCATGTCGGGCACGCCGGGCTTGCGCCACACGTGACGGTAACCACCGCCGGCTCGCAGGTCGACCTCGCACACCGGCATCGACCAATCGCCGGGCCCGAGCATCCACTGCTTGATGAGCTCCGGCTCGGTGAACGCCGCGAAGACCAGCTCGCGCGGGGCGGTGAACGACCGCGTTATCTCGACCTCGAGGTCGCTCGGTTGGCTTACCTGAATCGTTTGAGTCGCTTCCATGTTCGCTCCTGCCTCTCTCGGTTGTCGCTCGTCAGGTCGTCTGTCTAGCGTGCTCCGTCGGCGGCTGCTTCCAGCGCGGCGATGTCGAGCTTGCTCATCTGCAGCATCGCTTGCATCGCCCGATCGGCGCGCTCGCGGTCGGGATCGCTTAAAAGGCGACCGAGGGCCGTCGGCACCACCTGCCACGACACGCCGAACTTGTCCTTCAGCCAGCCGCAGCGTCCGTCTTCACCGCCCTCGGTGAGTCGCTGCCAGTAGTAGTCGACTTCGGCTTGGTCTTCACAGGTGACGAACAGGGAGATCGCCCCGTTGAACTTGAACTCCGGCCCACCGTCGAAGGCGTTTACCTTCATGCCGCCAACCTCGAAGGTTACGCCCTGGCCTTGGACCACCGGCGGGGCGCTCTTGAACACTTCGGTGTAGAACTCGGCCGCCTAACGCGCCCTGCCGTCGAACCACATGAACGGGATTACCTTCTGCATATGTTTCTCCTCTCGAGTTCGCCGGGACCCGAAGGCCCTGGACTCACGACTTCGTTCTGGACTGCAGTCTCGCCAGCAACTCGTCCAGGCGCTGGTAGTCGGCCTCCCAGACCTCCCGCAGCCGCTGCAGCCAGCCGCTGGCCTCCACCAACGGCAGCGGCTCGAGCGTACGAGGCCTGCGCTGCCCTTCCCTGCCTACTGACACCAGCCCCGCCACCTCTAGCACCTTGAGGTGCTTGGAGACCGCCGGTTGGCTCATCGCGAACGGCGCTGCCAGCTCGGCCACCGAGGCTTCGCCTTCGAGCAAGCGCACCAGTATGGCGCGTCTCGTCGAGTCGGCAAGCGCCGCGAAGGTCGCGTCGAGGCGAGCGGCTGGGACTTGTTCATAACCAGTTGGTTGCATAACTGTTTGGTAATGTACTCGCCTGGAGCCCTCCATGTCAACCCCTGGTCGCCCCCGACCGCGTGTCTCCACACCCCGGTGATAACCTCTGGCGATGAAGCGATTCCATGGGACAACCATCGTCTGCGTCAACCGCGACGGCATCACGGCCTTGGTAGGCGACGGTCAGGTGAGCCTCGGCGACACCATCGTCAAGCGCGGTGCCGTCAAGGTCCGCTCGATGGCCGACGGCAAGGTCGTGGCCGGCTTCGCCGGCGCGGTGAGCGACGCGTTCACGCTGCTCGAGAAGTTCGAGGGTTACCTCAACAACTACCGCGGCAACCTGCTCAAGGCCGCCGTCGAGACGGTGAAGGAGTGGCGCACCGACAGGGCGCTCCGCAACCTCGAGGCGATGCTCATCGTCGCCGACGCCGAGCAGCTCCTGATGTTGTCGGGCGTGGGTGACGTCATCGCGCCCGATGAGCCGGTGGCGGCGGTCGGCTCCGGCGGACCGTACGCCCAGGCCGCCGCCCTGGCCCTGCTGCGCAACACCACCATGAGCGCTGAGGAGATCGGCCGCCAAGCGTTGGCGGTGGCTGCCGACATCGACGTCTATACCAGCGGCACCGCTTCTGTACTTACTGTCGGCGGCGCCGGGCCGAGCGAGGAGCCCGGGCACGAAGTGACCGAGGGAGATAAGCCATGACCATCGAACTCGTGAAGCGAGCGGCGGGCCTCACGCCCATCGAGATCGTCGAGGCGCTAGACCGCCACATCGTGGGCCAGGACAAGGCCAAGCGGGCAGTGGCCGTGGCGCTGCGCAACCACTTCCGGCGCCGCCAGTTACCAAGCGACGTCCAGGCCGAAATAACGCCGAAGAACATCATGCTCATCGGCCCCACCGGAGTCGGCAAGACCGAGATCGCCCGGCGTCTTGCGAAGCTGGCGAGGGCGCCCTTCCTGAAGGTGGAGGCGACCAAGTTCACCGAGGTCGGCTACGTCGGCCGCGACGTCGACTCGATAATCCGTGACCTGGTGCGCGCCGCTGAGGTGATGGTCGAGGAGGAGAAGAAGGCCGAGGTAATGGGGCGCGCCAGCGGCTTCGCCGAGGAGCGGCTGCTCGACGCGCTGCTTCCTGGCGGCAGCAGCGAGGGCCGCGAGCGCATGAAGCGGTTGCTTGCAAGCGGCGAACTCGACGAGCGCACAGTCGAGATCGAGGTCAAGGAGGAGGCGCCGGCGGCCATGCCGATGCCGGGCATGGAGGAGGCCGGCATGAACATCCAGGAGATGTTCAAGCGGTTCATGCCAGAGAAGAAGGTGAGGCGCAAGACCACGGTCAAGGAGGCTCGGCGGCTGCTCGAAAACGAGGAGGCCGACAAACTCATCGACAAGGACCAGGTGACAAGCGAGGCCGTGCACCGCGCGGAGACCATGGGCATCGTGTTCATCGACGAGATCGACAAGATCGCCGGCGGCGAGAGGGCTTCGTCTGGCGACGTAAGCGGCGAGGGGGTGCAGCGCGACCTACTGCCGATAGTCGAGGGGACGCAAGTCAACACCAGACAGGGCCCGGTGCGCACCGATCACGTGTTGTTCATCGCGGCCGGCGCCTTCTCGGTCTCCAAGCCTAGCGACCTGATCCCGGAGCTGCAGGGCCGCTTCCCTATCCGCGTCGAGCTCGAGGAGCTAAGCGCTGACGACCTTCGCCGTATCCTCACCCAACCCGAGCACGCCTTGACCAAGCAGTACACCGCGCTGCTGGCTGTCGACGACACCCACATCAGCTTCACCGAGAGCGGCATCGATGCCCTAGCGGACTACGCCGAGCAGGTGAACCGCGAGGTCGAGGACATCGGCGCGAGGCGGCTTCACACCGTCCTCGAGACTGTCCTAGAGGAGATCTCATTCGCGACCGGCCTCGGCAACGTCGTCATCGACGCCGAGCTGGTGAAGAAGAAGCTCGCGGACATCGTGGGCGACGAGGACCTCAGCCGCTACGTGCTGTGAGAGCGGTAGGCGCGAAACCCAGGCCCTTCGCGGTCTGGCCACGCCGCCCGGTCAGCTTCAGCCGGTAGCC
>DASROV010000166.1:0-4750 GCA_035646755.1 Trueperaceae bacterium
GCTGAGACGTTGGCGGCACCGCGGCCGGCTGATAGATGTAGTTCGGAAACGCGTAAAGAACATCCGGACGCGCGTTCAACGCCCGCGCCGCCGCCAACGTCTCAGCCCTGCTTAGGCCTGGCGCCTCGTACAGCCTCATCCCGGCAGCCGCCAACGCCCGCTCCAACCTGAACGTCTTACCCGCCGCTTCGAAAGCTGGCACCGCCGAAGCTTGAAACCCCTCATCGACATAACGCACCACCAACTCGCCCGGCACGAAGTCGAGTGTTGTCTCATCAAGTGAAGATCCGCTCGGCCTTTCAGTGATCGATGCGACGGAGGGGTAGGAGTTATCGCCCGCTTCAACATGACGGGCAAGCGGTATAGCTGACTCGGCGCCGGTTGCACCAATAAGTACGACAGTGCCGCTGACTCGTCCCTTTGGGACGGCTGGTGGATCCGGCTCGTCGGGATCGGGTTCATTCGGTTCCTCACTCTTGAGGACCAGTGGAGAAGGCAATACCGTGGTCATGCCGCTCTCTACGACGACATCTATGGCCGTAGCTTTCGGATAGCCGACAAGCTGAGCGGTTAGGTCATAGCTCCCAGCGGGTACGCCAGAAATCACAAAGGCTCCGTTGTCGTTTGTTTTGGCGATGAAACTGGTGCCTGGCACGTAAACGTCTATTCCGCCGCTGTCGTTCGGCTTGCTCTCTATGACAGCTTCACCAGAGATTGCCCCGACGGGTGAGACCTCTAGGTTGACTGTCAACTTGCCTTCACCTGTGAACGTGATACTGGCCCTAAAGGACCCTCGACCGTCACCCGTGCTGACCGTGATGTTGTAGGTTCCCGCTCCAACCTGCTCGAAGGCGTAGTTGCCAGCCGAGTTGGTCAATGTGGTTACGGCACTTTGGGAACTGATAGTGGAATAATCGTCCTCGCTACTCAGCACGACGGTCGCCGAAGAAATGGGGTCACCGCTGCTATCGGCCACAGTTCCGGAAATCCCGTCGAAAATCTCGCCGCTTGCGTCTTGGCACGAGACTAAAACCAACAGAACGACAAACGCGGCTAGTGGCAGTTTCAAGTTAATGCGCATCAACGACCTCGCTAGGTTCCTTCACCAAAGTGTAAGTCCGAGCAATTGCAGTTCACTCTTGGTCATATGGATAAAAGTCCAGCAACCTCTCATACTCGGAGGCGAGTTCGGCTCAGCGAGCGGGAACGAGAATCCGGCGTATTCACGAATGCTGGCAGAGGTTCTTTGCCGGGCGTTAGACGTCGCTCAGCAAGCCTAGGTCGACAACCTCGACCCCAAGTGTCCTACACGCTCGTCCCAAGACGCGATCTAACGTGCAGAGCGTGCAGTTCGAGCGGTGGGCTACGACGATGTGCACCGCGTCTCCTGCGCGTAGGCCTAGTTCCGGTTCTTCCAAGAGCAGGCTGGCGGCAGACTTCAGGTCCTCACCTGTTAGCGATAGCCAGTGGGCCGATGCCGCCATGTCGTTGTCGAACTGGTCCTTGACGTCGCGCGCTTGAGTTGCCGCAAGGTCGTTCATCCTTACGCGTTTGGCCAACAGACTCGCGAACTCAGTCGATGTCCACTCACTGAGGGACAGCGACCCCGCGGGGAGGCTGGTCAGGTAATTATCGACGACATCGCTGCTGGGTTCGGAAACGTATCGGGGAGCGATGAATGACGTGTCCAGATAGAAGTGGAGGATCGTCGCTCAGGGCGAATCGTCTCTCATTTGGCGTAGGAGTTCCGAGCTCGCTGTCGACATCGCAGGCAAACGCGCACGAAGCGCGGCACGTGGCTCGAGTGCAGCCCGCGGACTGTTCAACACGGCCACAGGCCTCCCACGCCGCGTGATGGTTATCTCCTCACCGGCCTCAGCCCGGTTCAGCAGTTCGCTCAGCGTCGCCTTGGCTACCGCGACAGTGACTTCGGCCATACGGCTCCTCCTGGTCATCTAGATGACCATAGTATAGCGACTCGCGCCTCACGAGTCGCGCCAAGGAGAATGCGCCGTCAGGGGCGGCGTTGGCGCTACACCGGCGCCACCGCCGATCCGCGCCACCCGTCCCACCACTTCAAGACGCGCAACGCTCTCAGGCTCACCCAGCGCGAAGGCTGACCCTCGCCGTCGTCGACGTCGAACCAGGTGCGGCCGGTCGGGTTCCAATCGAGCAGCCACTTACCTTCGGGGGTGCGCTTGGAACGAACGTGCTCTATGGCCTCGCCCAGCCGCGGGTCGGGAGCTGCGCCAGTCAGGATGGACGCAGTTCGGAAGTAGTCGAGGGCGCGTAAGACGTCGTGGTGCCAACGGTTCGGGTGGAGGAAGTATAGGTAGCGCACGTCGGCCGGCTCGCCGGTGCTGAGCCGCCGGAACAGCGAGCGTTTGAGCAGGTACTCCTCACCGGACAGCCGCGCCGCGCGCGACTCCGGCGTACCGCCGGTCACACGCTCGAACTCGAGCAGACCCTCGAGTACGTTGACGGTGGTGTCGAACGACGACCGCACCGAACCGTTCTCGGCCTCGCAGTTCCAGCCGCCGTCCTCCAGGCGTTCGCCAAGCAACCTCTCAACGATTGGGCTCACGTCCACACCGAAGTAGGCGCCGTTGGCGACGGTAAGGCCGTTGATGCACGGCTCGACCTCCCCCTCCCAGTACGGCTGGCTGTCGTGCTCCCACTTAGCGTTGGCGCCGATGAGCTCCACCATGCGCCCGATGGGCTTAACTGTCGGGTCGAGGCCGAACTCGCGCAGCTGAGCCAACGAATGAGAGGTCGACGTCCACGGCTGGCCGGGTTCGTCCCCACCCCACACGAAGTCCGCGGGGAAGTGAGCGCCACCGGCCCACTGCCCATCTTCGTCCGCGAGCGCGAGGAGGCGGACGCCCCAGCCCTCTGTCTCGACCTTGGCGCGCTCGGCTTGCCAGGCCGCCGGCGGCTCGTCGAGCAGGTCCCGCATCACCTGCCAGCGTATGGCGGGGTCGGAGTGCTCAGGGTCGAGCAGCCAGCTGATCATCGAAGAGTTCTCGGACATGGCCAGAGATTAGAGGTCGGTAGCGAAGCTGGTCAACAGCGGCGAGTATCTAGCGTCGAAGGTTCTCAGCAATCCACGACGCAAACCCCGCACGACCAGCGTTAAGCTCATCCGGATGAGTACCGAGCGACAAGCCGAACCGAAGCCCGTCACCCCGCCTCCTACCGCCGAAGTCCCAGTAAGCGAGCAACTGCACGGCCGCACGGTCGTCGACGACTACCGCTGGTTGGAAGGCGACAACTCCGACCGGGCGCAGATGGGCAAGGTAACGCCCGAGGTCAGCGCCTGGACCGACGCGCAGAACGCGTACACCCGCGCGCTGCTCGACGACCTGCCGGGCCGGCGGGAACTCGAAGATCGCCTTCGCCCGCTGCTGCAGATCGGCACGGTCACGCCGCCTAGCCGGCGCGACGGTCGCTACTTCCACCTCAAGCGCGAAGGTGACCAGAACCAGCCCGTCGTGTACGTTCGCGAGGGCGTGAACGGCGACGACCGGGTGCTGACCGACCCGGCCGAGCTCGACGACAGCGGCCTCACCACCGTCACCTGGATCTCGCCGAGCCGCGACGGTAGATTGCTCGCCTACGGCACCTACCGCGCCGGCGACGAGAACACCACCCTCCATCTGCTCGACGTCGACGCTCGCGAGAAGCTGCCGCTGGAAATCCCAAACAAGGTGAGGGCACCGAGCTGGCTGCCGGACGGCAGTGGCTTCGTGTACTGGAACCTCAAGGATCCGGAGAACCCATACTCCGGCCAAGTGATGTTCCACCAGTTTGGGAGCGACGCGGTTGGCGACACCGTCCTCTTCCGGCAGTTCACGCCAGAAGAGGACGAGAAGCTGGCCACCACCTGGGGGCCGGGTGGGCACCTGTCGTACGACGGCCGCTGGTTGGTGTTGTACTACTCCACCGGAGCCAACTCCAACGATGTCTGGATCGCCGACTTTGATGCCTTCCGGAAGACCGGGGAGCTTAAGCGCGAGGAGGTGTCGGTCGGTACACCGGGCAACGCCTACGGGGACGTCATCGACGAGACCCTCTACTTGCACACCTTCAAGGGCGCGCCGAACGGCCGCGTCGTGGCGGTGCCCGTGACCGCCGCTGCGACCGCAGTGAGCGAAGCCGACTGGGTCGACCTCATCCCCGAGCGCGACGACGACGCCATCCAGGCCATCGCCTTCGCGAAAGGGCACTTGGTCGCCGACTACCTGAGGAACGCCTCGACCCGTCTCGAGGTGTTCATGATGGACGGCCAGAGCGTCGGCGAGCTGAAGCTGCCCGGTATCGGCTCGGCGGGCATCATGGCCAGGCCCGACAGCAGCGAGGCTTTCGTCACCTACACCAGCTTCAACTTCCCGACGACGATCTTCCGTGTCGACGTCGCCGACCCCACGGCCGAGCCCGACCTCTGGGCGCAGCCGGAGGCACCCGTCAACCCCTCGCTTGTCGAGGTCGACCAGGTCTGGTACCCGTCGAAAGACGGCACCAGAATCAGCATGTTCCTCGTCCACCGCAAGGGTCTACCCAAGAGCGGCACGCACCCGACGCTGCTCACCGGCTACGGCGGCTTCGGAGTCGCCGAGACGCCCGCCTTCTCGCCGACGTTGTTCCAGTGGTTCGAGGACGGCGGCGTGCTGGCGCTGCCCAACCTGAGAGGCGGCGGCGAGTACGGCGACGCCTGGCACGAAGCCGGCATGCGTGAGCGCAAGCAGAACGT
>DASROV010000167.1:0-2125 GCA_035646755.1 Trueperaceae bacterium
TCGTCGGGGGACGTGGGGCTGGCGCGGAGGTCCGCCCTCCGGGCGGGCCGGAGCGCCAGCCCCACGTGCGCGCCCGTCGAGGGGTAGTGCGTGGAGTTGTCAGTCGGTAGGTCAGGCGGCCGCGACTAGGTGCTCGTCCAGGGCCTCGGCCGGGGTCTTCCAGCCGAGCGTCTTGCGCGGCCTGGTGTTGAGAGCGGCGGCGACGGCGGCGAGATCGGCGACCTTCCACCCGCCGAACACGAAGCGCTCCACGACGGGCTCCGCTCGCCCTCCGGGCTCACTCTGCCCGTCGTCGACCCCACACCAGCTAGCGTCACATGAGCAAACGAGGAACCCACAAAACCCAGCCTCCGCGAAACCCGGTCCGGCTCAAACCGGCCACCTATCAGCCGCGTTCGGAACCTCCCAAGGCGCAACACCTAGCCGCCTGACGGGATGGTCTGCGCTGTCTGGCGCAAAGCCCATCCGCCGAATCCGGAGCGACCCAGGCGCATCAGTCTCTCAGCAGTACGGTGCAACGTACGCCTCGTAATCGGGGCCCTGCTGGTGAAAGGCGAAGCTCGAACCATCAACGGCGTGGAGTCCGCTTGGACAGGCCAGGTGCCGGGAGACGACCGAGCGTTCGAATCCCGGTCAGATCGGCTAGGTCGGCAACGCAGATCGTCCCGGCCTCCGTATCAGCATCGCGAGGGCGAGCCGGTTTGGATCCGCGAGGCCTGCCGCCTTCGCAGCGGCGCTGACGACGAACCGGCGTGGAACCGCGGTCTTGATCGGTTCCAGCCCTCTGGGTGGAGGGACCGAAAACCCGAGCTCTAGACATGCCGCGAGTCCGCCCCGCCTACGCAATCCACCCCGGTATGTCGGCCATCGGCACATGGATCGCCCTGGCGGTGTTGGAGCGCGGTATCCGTACACGGGCCGTCTTCTCATACCGCTCGCCCTCGCGCCGCCCGTCATGGACCACCTGGTAGCCGCCGTCGCGGAACTCGACAGATGGGCCTTCGCAGCGGCGTAGTCGGTCGACGAAGCCCTTGGGCGTCAACTGGCCTGCGACGAGGCGGGCTGCGGCCAAGACTGCATGACGGCACGGGTGGATTAGGCACCGCTTCTGACCGCGGACGACATCCTCCCCGGCCCTTGCTTGACTATCTCTTGACTCGCAGCGCCCCCATGAGACAGTCCCGGTCGGCCTTGGTCGTCAGCAAGCGCCCGCGCGCGTGGGCCGTGGTCACGACCCACAGAACGATCAGTGCGATGCCGATGTAGAGCAGACAGAACAATCCGTAGAACGCGGTCTGCGTTCGAACGAGCGGTGTCGCCTCGCCGACCGCCGCAACGAACAGTGGAGCGGCTCAAAGGAGCAACAGGACGCCGAAGCCAGCCAGGGCGACATCCAAGAGGAACGCCGAGCGTAGCTGCGCGTGTGAGTGGTGTCCCACTCCTGTGGCTTCTTGCTCTCGTAAGGACGCCGCACGCTGACCTGCGAATGCCGAGAGCACCGCCAGAGTGATCGAGATGAGCGTTGCAGCGTTTCCGATCTCGTCTGCTGCGGGGCCCTGGGCGGCGGCTTGCCAACGCTCTATCGCGAGCGGCGCTACAGCGGTCATGGACGTTCGAGCTGAAGGATCGCCAACGCGTCGTCGCCGTCGCGACGAACCGTGGCTTGAGGGATCTCAAGTCGCAAGGTGCTGCGTTCGGTCACCAACCCCTTCTGCAGGCCGTGCCGCCGCAGCCGGTCCACGGCGTACGCGAAAACGTCGGAATCCCTGTACTCGACGATCCAGGTGGCGCCGCCGCTGGTGCCTCCGATCCCGGGCTCAACCTGTGCCGCGAGCGCTCGCACGCGGGTCTCGTGATGCTCCGGGTAGCGCGCCTGCCAGGTTGCGCAGGACGGTCTTGGCCTGTGCAACCGTGATGCGAAGTAGAACGCCCCAGCTCGTACGGGGTGGGAAGGGCCGCATCACCCAGCTCGTCTACCAGTCGGCGCACTCGCTCCACGCGAAGGTCTCCCACGGTCGTGGTGACGCGCTCCACGCCGGCGACGACGCTCAAGGCCTCTGCCGCGAAAACCGCCTTCCACGCGTCGACCAGCTCTCTACCGCGCGTCTCGGTACAGCCTCCGAAG
>DASROV010000168.1:0-4304 GCA_035646755.1 Trueperaceae bacterium
AGGCGCATGGTGCCCCAGACCATGCTCTCGCCGACCTCGGGGATGTGCCCGAACTCGTCGATCATGAAGCCGGCAAGGGTGTCGTAATCGCCGTCTTCATCGAAGCTCAGGTCGAGGGCGGTGCCGATGCTCTCGAGGTGCGCCGAACCGAGCAGGCGGTAGTTGCCGTCGCCTAGCTCGACGATGTCGGCCTCCTCGTCCACATCGGTCTCGTCGTAGATCTCGCCGGTTATCTCCTCGATTATGTCTTCGAGGGTGATCACGCCGGAGGTGCCACCGAACTCGTCGACGACGATCGCGAAGTGGCTCTTGCGGATGCGCATGTCGCGCAGCAGGTTGAGCACCGAGAGCGTCTCAGGAACGTACTGCACGCTCGTCAAAACGTCCGCGACGCGGGTGGCCGCGAGGCCGTCAACGCGCTCGAGGAAGGCCAACAGGTCCCGCGCGTAGACCATGCCAATGACGTTGTCTATCGACTCGGCGTAGACCGGCAGGCGGCTGTAGCCGTGCTCGCGCACGACCTTGAGCAGGTCGAGTAAGCCGGCGTCGCTGGCGATTGCCACGACGTCGACGCGAGGCGTCATCACCTCCCTCACGACCGTCTCCTCGAGGTCGATGACGCCGCGGATCATCTGTCGTTCCTGCGCCTCGATCACGCCGGACTCCTCGGCGCTTCTGAGCATCTGCTTGAGCTCGCTCTCGGACATCTGGTTCCCGAGGCTCGGCTCGATCTTGAACACGCGCAGCACCTGGCGGGTCAACCAGGTGAACGCGAACCCGATCGGGTAGACGACTATCGACAGCAGGTAGACCGGCCGTATCACGACCCGCGCGACTTGAAGCGCGTGCGGCACGGCGACCGAGCGAGGGATCAGCTCGCAGAACACCAGGATGAGCAGGCCGGTGACGAGCGCCCCGTAGACGGCAGCCGTCCACGGCCCGATGTTGCTCGGCGCCGCCAACTGCAACGCGGTCACCGTGGCCAGGGTGGCGAGGGTGGTGTAGAGCGCCGTACGGCCGATTAGCAGCGTGGCGGTGAAGCGTTGCGGGTTGCGCTCGAACAGCGCCAGCGCGCCGTTTGGCTCCTGGTTGCCCTCCCAAAGCTGACGCAACCGCCACTCACCTAGGGACGAGAGGGCCGCGTCGGAGGCGGACACGAAGGCCGAGAGCAGGAGCAACGCCAAGCCAAGTAGCAACCGACCCACACCGAGCTCCACCGGCAATGACGCGACCGCACCAGCCTCCGCCTGCGCCGCTGCCAGCGAGAGGAGGTTGGTTGTCAGCAGGAAAACGGATACGGGCAGAAACGTCGTCTGCGTGACCAGTGTGACGCGGCTTGGGCGTCTAGGTCGACTCGGAGGTTTATCGTCCATCGTTCGAAGCGGAGTGTAGCACACGTCCCATCGCGCTCCGGTCGCTGCCCCGCTACCTTAGCGGCGTCCGGCCGCCCGGAAGGAGCCGGGGGTATGCTCGGCAGTCGAGATGCCCATGATCGTCATCGAAGGACCGATAGGCGTAGGCAAGACCAGCCTCGCCAGGCTGCTAAGCGAGCGCCTCGGCGCCCGCCTGCTACTCGAGGTGGTCGAGGAGAACCCGTTCCTGGCGAGCTTCTACCAGAACCCGGAGCGCTACGCCTTCCAGACCGAGACCTTCTTCCTGCTCTCGCGGTTCAAGCAGCACGCCGAGCTGTCGCAGTCCGGCCTGTTCCAGGCCCACACCGTCGCCGACTACCTGTTCGACAAGACGTTCCTCTTCGCCTCGCTCAACCTTCACGGCGACGAGTTCACGCTCTACCGCACCATGTTCGACCAGTTGCGCTCGCGGCTTCCCGACCCAGACCTAACGGTCTATCTAAGGGCCGAGCCCGAGCTCCTGCTCGAGCGGATCGCCCAGCGAGGGCGCGCGTTCGAGAGCCAGCTCCAGGCCAGCTACCTGGCCCGCCTCAACGAGGCCTACGACCGCTACTTCGACAGCGCGCGCTTCCCCGTCGAGTTCGTCGACGCCGGGACCCTCGACTTCGTCGCCAACGAACGCGACCGCGAGGCGCTGCTTGGCCGCCTGGCGGGGACGTTCACGGGCGCCGGCGTGCCCACTCCCGCCCGATGAGCACGCCTAGCGACCAGAGCGGTCGGGCTCGTCCCTCCACCACCCAGCAACCACAGGAGCCGAGTGGCGCCAGCGGGCTCTACGTGGCGGTGGCAGGCAACATCGGCGCCGGCAAGTCGGCGCTCACCAAGCTGCTTGCCGAGCGCTATCACCTCTCACCGGTCTTCGAGGCCGTGGATGAGAACCCTTACCTCGAGGACTTCTACGCCGACATGCGGCGTTACGCCTTCCACTCGCAGATGTTCTTCCTTGCAACCCGCCTTCGCCAGCACCTACGGCAGGTGAACCCGGGCCTGCGCGTCATCCAGGACCGCACCGTCTACGAGGACTCCGCGATCTTCGCGCGCCTGCTACGCGACGACGGCGTCATGGACGAGCGCGACCACGACAGCTACACCACGATGTACGACGCGGTGTCGGCGGCGCTGCGCCCTCCGGACCTGCTCATCTACCTGCGGGCCTCGCTGCCGACGCTCAAACGCCACATCCGCCAACGCGGCCGCAGCTACGAGGCCGACATCGACGACGGCTACCTAGAGCGCCTCGGCGGCCTCTACGAGGGCTGGATCGAGGACTACACGCTCTCGCCGGTGGTGGCGATCCCCGGCGACGACCTCGACTTCGTCAACGATGAAACCGATCTGCGGCGCGTGCTCGACCTGTTGGAGCGCAACGGCCTCACGGCGCCGATAGTGCACTGATGGTGCGCTGTGGCTCGCTGTGGTGAGCTGGTGGAGCGCTGGCGGACCGCAAGTTACGCAACGATGACGACGCCCTTATGACCGGACCCGCCGCGGGCGCCGCCAAGCGCCTCAGCGAGCTGCTCGCCGACGTCGCCGAGCACGCCCCTGAGGTACTTGGTTCTCTGCCGACGCCGCCCACCGATGAGCAGGCCGACCCGGTAATAACCGCAGTGGCGCACGAACACCACGTCGTCACGCCGGGAGCGCTCTTCGTCGCGCGCCGCGGTGAGAGGTTCGACGCTCACGACTACATCGACGAGGCGATAGCGGCGGGGGCGGCGGCGATTGTCGGCGAGCGGCCGACCGGCAAGTACGAGGTCTTGTACCTCAGCGTGCCGAGCGCCAGGCGGGCGCTTCCTCACCTGGCCGCCGCCCTTTACGGGCACCCCAGCGCGCGGCTGCGCGTGATCGGGGTCACCGGCACCGACGGCAAGACCACCACCAGCTTCCTGCTGCACTGGGTCCTTTCCCAGCGCCAGAAGACCGGGTTGATAAGCACGGCGGGTATCCGCCTCGACGCCGACGAGCTGCCCACGCTCGGTCACTTCACGACCCCCGAGGCCACCGACGTGCAGCGCCTGCTTGCCTCGTTCGTCGCGGCCGGGGCGACCCACGCCGTGCTCGAGTCGAGCTCTCACGGCTTCTCGCTCAACCGGCTCGACGCGGTGAGGTACGAGACCGGCGTCGTCACCAACCTCTCCCCAGAACACCTCGATCACCACAAGACGTTGGCGGCCTACCTCGAGGCCAAGGCCACGCTGCTAAGGCGCTCGCGACGAGCTGTGATCAACCTCGACGACGAGCACCACCGGCCGTTCCGCGCCGCGGCGCGGGAGGCCGGGGCCGAGATCGTCACCTATGGCCAGTCGGCAGACGCCGACGTGCGCATCGGCGAGGTCGCCAGCGTGCCAGGTGGTCTGGTGTTCACCGTGAGCACGGGCGGCGCCGAAACCACGCTGCGGCTGCCGATGCTCGGCGCCTACAACGCCTGGAACGCCGCGGCAGCTGTCGCAGCCGCGCTCCCCGAGGGCGTGACGCTCGAGGCTGCGGCCGCCAGGTTGACTGACTTCGGCGGCGTCCCAGGCCGCATGCAGGTGATCCAGGCCGAGCCGTTCACGGTAGTGGTCGACTTCGCGCACACCGCACCGGCCCTTGCCAAGGCACTAGCCGCGGTGCGGCCGCCGGCCGGCCGGGTCATCGTCGTCAGCGGCGCCGCGGGCGAGCGCGACCCGGGCAAGCGAGCGCCGCTCGGGCGCGCCGCTGTCGAGGGCGCCGACTTCGCAATCTTCACCGAGGAGGACAGCCGCAGCGAGCCGTTCGCGGACATCGCGGGCGAACTCACCCGCGGGGCCACGGAGGCCGGTGGGGCCGAAGGACGGCGGTTCGTCGTAGTTCCCGACCGCACGGCGGCTATCGCCGAGGCGTTCACCCGCGCCGCCCCCGGCGACGTCGTTG
>DASROV010000169.1:0-4237 GCA_035646755.1 Trueperaceae bacterium
GCTAGCAACAGGGTCGAAGCGGCGCGGCGCGCCACGGAACTGGGCCTGCTGGAGTGAGTAAAAGGGAAGAGGCCGGCCGACAAGGGCTGAACGCTAGAGAGGGGAAACCGGCCGGTCTCGTCCGCCCCGTATCATCGAACACGATGCTACTCGAGCGAGAGAACTTCCTCGCTGACTTGTCCGGCCTTCTACTGCAAGCGCAGTCCCAGGGCGGCCGCCTGTTGTTCCTGGGGGGCGAGGCCGGCGTCGGTAAGTCCGAGTTGCTGCGGACCTTCGTAAGGAGCGCAGGCGTTCGAGTCTTGGTCGGCGCTTGCGATTCGTTGAGCACGCCGCGGCCGCTTGGACCCCTGCTCGACATGGCGGTAAATGGCGATATTGGCCTGACGCGGCATGACATCATCGAGCACTCCCGCGACGAGGTATTCGGCGCCTTCCTCGAGCACCTGAACGCCTCGACGGACGCGTCGATCGTCGTGTTCGAGGATGTCCATTGGGCCGACGAGGCGACGCTCGACCTGCTGCGGTTCCTCGGTCGCCGGCTCGAACCGACCAAGGTCCTGATGATCACGAGCTACCGAGACGACGAGGTCGGCCCTACCCATCCGCTGCGCATGCTGATAGGCGACCTCGCGACATCGCCGAACAGCGGGCGCATGAAGCTGTCGCGCCTCTCACTTGGTGCGGTGAAGGAGCTTACGGCCGATAGCGATATCGATCCAGAGATGTTGTTTCGCCGTACCAGTGGTAACCCGTTCTACGTCACCGAGATACTGGCGTCCGGCGAGAGCGGCGTGCCTACCCGCATCAGCGACGCAGTGTTGGCGAGGGCGGCAAGGCTATCCCCGGACAGCAGGGCGATCCTGAACGTGTGCTCGGTGTTCGGGGTCCGGTTCGAGGCGAGCCTGGTCGCGGCCGTGGCGGGAGAAGGGCTCGACACTGACGCCGCGTTCGAGGAGTGCATCACCGCCGGTGTGCTGATCACGGGGGAGCGGACGTTGGCGTTTCGCCACGAGTTAGCTCGAGACGCGCTGCTTGGCGCGATCGGGTTCGCCCGCAAACGGACGCTCCACCAGAGAGCTCTCGAGGTCCTGGTGGCCAGCGGGTCCTCCGACCTGAGTAAACTGGCGCACCACGCCGAGGGCGCCCTCGACCGCGCTGCGGTGCTGGAGTTCGCGCCGGCGGCCGGCCATGCCGCGGCGAGATCCAGGGCGCATCGCGAGGCGGCCGCTCAGTTCGCCCGGGCGCTGAGGTTCGCAGACGGCCTGCCAGGCGCCGAACATGCCGAGCTCCTCGAGGCCTACGCGATCGAGCACGGACTTACCGATCAGCCGGAGAAAGCTGACGAGGCTTATCGTCAGGCCATTCGCTTGCGAGAGCAGCTCGGCGACAGCCGCAAGCTCGTCGTCCTTCTCGCGGAGTTGTCGCAGAACCTGCATCGCCAAGGACACAGCCGCGAAGCCGATGACACCGCGGACCGAGCACTCCGTCTCCTCGAGGAGGTGCCGCCAGGGCCAGAGCACGCCTTCGCCCGTACGACCCGGTCGTACCTGAGAATGTTCGAGCACGAGAGCGCCTCTGCCGTCGTCGACGGGCAACGAGCCATCGCACTGGCTCGTGAGTTCTCCGACGTCAGCTCGCTGCTTCACGCCTACAACGTCGTCGGCTCGAGCCAGCTCCAGCTGGGAGAGACCGGGGCCGGTAGGCGGAACTTGCTGTACTCGCTGAGGCTCGGCAAGCGGCTTGGCTGTGAGAACCACGTCGCTCTGGCCTACTCGAACCTCGGTTCCGGTCTTGGTGAGATGTACCGCTTCGATGAGGCAGAGGGTTTCCTACGAGACGGCATCGCCTACGCGCTCCTGCTCGACCTCGATTTCCAGCGCAACTACATGGACTCTTGGCTGGCAATGACGCAGATGTTCCGGGGAGACTGGAACGGTGCAGCCGAAACGGCCGCCGGCGTGCTTCGTCGCTCCGGCGCCGCTGCCATCACCCGCATCATGGCGTTACTAGCGCTCGGCCGGGTCCGCGCGCGCCGCGGGGATCCCGACGCCTGGACGGTTCTTGACGAAGCCCGCGACCTCGCGTCGCCGACGGGAACTCTGCAGCGTATCGGGCCGATGCATGCCGCGAGAGCCGAAGCCGCGTACCTGGCCGGCGACCCGAAGAGAGCATCGCTAGAGGCGGTGTCAGCGTACGAGTTGGCTATCGAGCGCCGGCACCGGTGGCACGTCGGGGAGTTGAGTTATTGGCAGAGGGTTGCGGCGCACGCCGTCGGGGCAGCCGAGTCGCGCTCAGGCGAGTCGCCGGATCACTTGGGGCTCATGGCTGAACCGTACGCCCTCGAGGCGACCGGTAACTGGGCCGCGGCAGCCGCCGCCTGGGAGGAGTTCGGCTGCCCTTACGAGGCGGCGCGTGCACTTAGCGCCGCCGAGGATGAAGAGCCGCTGGAGCGCGCCCGTGCAACCTTCGAGCGGCTTGGCGCCGCACCGGCCCTCGCTTCGGTCGAGGCCAAGATGCGCGCGCTCGGCCACCGGGTCCCACGGGGACCGTCCCCCACTACAGCCGCCAACCCCGCCAACCTTACCCGCCGCGAGGCTCAGATCCTCAAGCTGCTGGCAGAGGGCAAGACCAACCAGGAGATCGCCGGCGACCTGTTCCGCTCGGTCAGAACCGTCGACCACCACGTCTCGGCGATCCTGGCCAAGCTCGAAGCGAGCAACCGGGTCGAGGCGGCACGTCGGGCCGTCGAGCTCGGCCTCCTCGAATAGCTAGCACGGGGCACGTAGCACGAGATAGGTAGCGGCAGGACCGGAAACTAGGCAACTCTCCCGATGCGACCCAGTCAGGCATGCGCGCACCATGTGAACACGCCGCCCAGCCGGCAGAGGTCGACTAGCACGGCCGGGGCGAGCGACAACTGGAGGTAAAGCATGCCCCGCTACATTGTCGAGCGAACGTTTCCCGACAAACTCGGCATCCCGATCAACGAGCAGGGCGTCGCCGCGTGCAGCACGGTCGTCGGCAACAACGCCGACGTCGGTGTCACTTGGATACATTCCTACGTCACGGACGACAAGGGCAAGACCTACTGCATCTACGACGGCCCCGACCCTGAGAGCATCCGCAAGGCCGCTGAACGAAACGGCCTGCCCGTCGACCGCATCACCAAGGTCACGGTGCTCGACCCGTACTTCTACAGCTAAGGAGACATCATGTCTACTGTTCGTCGCCGACTCGCCCAAACGACTTTCCTGGCCACGCTCCTCCTGATCGCTGGCGCCACCTTGGCCCAGGATTCCGATCCCCTCGCCGGCACCACCATTGAGGCGCTCGGCAGCTATACGCCATCTGCCGCCCCTGACCGCGCACTGGTGTTCCTGCGCATCACCATGGAACCGGGCACCGAGATCCCAACTCACCATCACCCCGGCGCGGTCGTAGTCGTGGTCGAGTCGGGCGTCTTCGGCACCCGCCTGGTCGAGGGCGACGGAACGATCACCCGGTTCGCCGGCGAGGGTGGCGAAGCGACCACCGAGCAGGTGACGGCAGGCGACGAGGCGACACTCGAAGCGGGCGACAGCTTCGCCTACGAGGGCGCCATGCACACCATGGCCAACCCCGGTGACGAGCCGCTTGTGTTGCTGGTATCGGCGCTGCTCGACCCGGAGCAGCCGGGGTTCATCTTCCAGAACGCGCAGTGAACTAGAGCGTTCGACTGCAGGAACGCCGTTGGCGCTGTCCGGCTTGACGACTCGAGCCGGACAGCGCTCGTGTCGCGCTCGTGTTTGGCACCGGGGGCCACCGCCGCTACGCTGCGCGTGGAGGTGATGAAACATGCCTCGATCGCTAGGAATACGCGGGTTCGGCCGCATCTCCCTCGGTCTCCTACAAACCCTGCTCCCCGCCCTGCTACTTGCCCTGCTGGCCTCGCAACTCAGCGTCTCGTCGGCCCAATCGTCGGCGCAGGCGCTCGAGACGTATCCGGTGCCGTCGGGGTCACATCCACACGACGTCGCGCGGGCGACCGGAGGTCCCGGCGCCGGCATCTGGTACACGGCCCAAGGCACTGGCGAGCTTGGTTGGCTCGACCCGGCCAGCGGTGAGACCCGGCACGTCGCGCTTGGCCCCGGCTCACGCCCGCACGGCGTGATCCTCGGGCCCGACGGCGCACCGTGGGTCACCGACGGCGGACTCAACGCCATCGTCCGTGTCGACCCGGCAACTTCAGTAGTAACGG
>DASROV010000170.1:0-5528 GCA_035646755.1 Trueperaceae bacterium
AGCGTAAGCTCCTGGCCAGTCGGCGCCACGACCACGGCAAGCAGGCTGCCCTGGAGGTTCTCGACCGGTTCGTCGTCGGCGTCGAACACGGCGAGGTCGATGCCCTCGATCTCTCCGGCGTAGAGCGGGGTGTCGAGCAGCCCGACGACGATACGGTAGGCGCCGTCGCCGACGGTGATGCTTTGGTGCGAGAAGGCGATCGCCCCAACGGAGAGCGCCACAGTGAGGAGAAGCGCCAAGCCAATGTGTAGAGGGGAACGGCGTGAGGTCGTCGTGAATAGTTCGTCTGACATGCCAGCGAGCATATCGACTTTGCGCTGCGCTCTGGGTTTCCTACATGCCGCCGGGTGAGCGACCGGCTGGTTAGAGTCGTGTTCGCCCCGGTTGCCGACCGCTGGAGGCGATCCCGGAGCCTTGAGGAGATCCCATCGGGAGGAGTCCGTCAGGTGCAGGCAGTCAGGTGAGGACCGTCAGGTGAAGACCTAGTGCTGTTGAAAGCGGCCATGCTCATCGCCGCGACCCTGCTGTTGGGAGCGGGCCTGTACCGCTACTGGCTGCTAGGGCGAGCCACGAAGGTCACCGTCGCCATGGGCCTCGTCGGCGTGGCGGCGCTGCTGACGTTCAGCTTCCTCGACCTGCGGGCGGCCCTCCTCAACGTCCGCCCGTCGGCGGACGCCAGCCTGCTGTGGCGTTACGCCGCGACCTCGGGCCACGGGGTTGCTGTCCAGGTACGAGCTGCACTCGCGCTCGCGCTCGGCGTCTTGGCCGTCATCCCTGACGCCACCGGCAGGTCGGTGGGCGGCGCCTACCTGGTCGCGGCCGTCGGCCTGCTTAGTACCTTCAGCGTCATCAGCCACGGCGCCGTTATGGGCGGTTGGTTGCCACTCCTCTCCGACCTCGTGCACTTCCTAGCCGCGGGGCTGTGGTCCGGCGCGGTGTTCGCCCTGGTGCTGGCCCCGCTGTGGCGCGAGGAGCGCAGGCCCGCACTTGTGGTGGCGATGAGGAAGATGTCGGGTCTCGGCCTGGCGGCGGTGCTGGTCCTGGCCCTCACCGGTGTGTTCAACGCCCTGGTTCACGCCGGCGACCCCGAGCGGTTCGTCGGGTCGACCTATCTGCTGGCGCTGGCCGTGAAGCTGGCCATGGTCGCGGCGACCATCGCCGTGGCGGGCGCCAACCGCTTCCGGTTCCTTCCTCGGTTGCTATCGGGCCGCGAGCTGGCGCCGCTACGGGCCGCCATGCGGGTCGAGGCGGTGCTGCTGCTCGCCGTCCTCGTCGCCACCGGTTGGCTAAGCACAACGGCCGTGCCCCACGGCAGCGAGGTGAGCGTCGATGCGCTGCGTAACGCCGGGAAACTGATCGACTATCTTGGCCGTTGATCCCCGCTCTTCGCCGGCATCCAAACGTGACCACTAGATGGTCACATGGTAGCCATACCTTTTGCCTACGCGGTCGGTCCCCAACCGGGGCTATGATCGCCGTGATGTGAGGTCCATGCCGTGAAGGAAGCCCCAGGTACTGTCGCTGAGGAAGACCGCCTGCAGGAGTTCTGGCGCCAGCGGTTCGTGGCGCACGTGTCTTGCGGCGACTGCCCGTCGGTGGCCGACGTGAAGCGCTGGTTCTCGAGACTGTTCGGGCTGCTGTTCGAGCAGCACGGCGCCGCTCGCTTGGAGTCCCTAGAGACGTTCGAGGCGGAGGTAGACCGTATCCAGCGGGAGCTTACTGGCATGATCGCCGACTCGACCTCGCGGCAGAAGCTCGACCCTGAGCAGGTGGCAGGCGAACTTGCAGCCGCCTTGCCCACGATCCACGCGGCTCTGCTCGAGGACGCCGATGCCACGGTGAAGGCCGACCCCGCGGCCAACGACCGCGACGTCGTGGTGCGGGCCTACCTCGGTTTCTTCGCGACCGCCGCCTACCGGGTGGCGCACGTCCTGCACGGTGCTGGCGCGACGCTCTTGGCCCGGATGCTCGGCGCCGCGGCGCACAGCGTCACGGGCATCGACATCCACCCCGCCGCCCGCATCGGCCGGCGTTTCTGCATCGACCATGGGACGGGCGTCGTCATCGGCGAGACCAGTGAGATCGGCGACGACGTCAAGCTGTACCAGGGCGTGACGCTTGGAGGCTTGAGCGTGAACAAGGCCGACGCCGCCAGCAAGCGGCACCCCACCATCGAGGACCGCGTCGTCATCTACTCTGGCGCCACCATCCTTGGCGGCGACACGGTCGTGGGTCACGACAGCATCATCGGCGGCAACGTCTGGTTGACACGGGCGGTGCCACCTTTCAGCAAGCTGACCTACAGGGCGACGGTCGAGACGGTCTCGGCGGGGTTCGGAAGCGGAGCGAAGGAGAGCGGACCGAAAGAGGCGGAGCCTTCGATGAATTCGGGTCAAGAACGAGAGCCGCCGCTTTCCCGGTACCGCGAGGATGACCAATGAGCGTGCTGGAAGCTATCGGTGACACGCCGCTGGTGCCGTTGCGGCGTCTGGTCGAGTCGTCGACGGTAACGCTGCTGGCCAAGCTCGAGGGGAACAATCCTGCCGGCAGTGTCAAGGACCGGGCCGCTCTTGGCATGGTGAGGGGGGCGCTGGAGCGGGGCGAAATAGGGCCGGGCGACAGGCTGGTGGAGGCGACGAGCGGCAATACCGGCATCGCACTGGCCATGATCGCAGGGCGCTTCGACCTATCCCTTACGTTGCTCATGCCGGACGACGCCACCCCTGAGCGGCTGCGCCTGATGCGCGCGTACGGCGCCGAGGTCGTGCTGACGCCGGCCGAGCGAACCATCGAGTTCTCGCGCCAAGAGGCCGCCCGCATGGTGGGCGAGCAGGGCTACAAGAACCTCGACCAGTTCGCCAACGCCGACAACTATCGGGCACACGAGCTGACCACCGGCCCCGAGATCTGGCGCGACACCCAAGGACGGGTAACCCACTTCGTCTCGGCCATGGGTACGACCGGCACCATCATGGGCGTCTCGCGTTACCTCAAGGCTCGCGACCCAGTAGTGCAGATAGTTGGCACCCAGCCGGCCAGCGGAGCCAGCATCCCGGGCATCAGGCGCTGGTCGCCCGACTTCGTGCCTGCCATCTACGAGCCCGCCAGGGTCGACCGGCTCCTCGACGTAAGCCGGGAAGAGGCAGTGGCGGCCGCCCGCAGACTGGCGCAGGTCGAGGGGATCCTGGGTGGGATGAGCAGTGGAGGCGCGCTGGCAGCTGCGCTGCGTGTGGTCGAGGAGCTCGAGAGCGGCGTGGTCGTGTTCGTGGTCTGCGACAGGGGAGACCGCTACCTCAGCGGCGACCTGTTCGCCTGACGGGCGAACCGTGATCGTGTGGCCACGTAGTGGCCATATGGTGACCACTACTTCGTCAGGTTCGCCGGCATCGCCCTTGTCTCCGGTAGTGCTCAGCCACCACGCAGCAGTGCGATCATCTCCTGCTGGCTCAGGTCGCTGTCGTCGATGGCATCGCGCAACAACGCCGCCAGCTCGGCCAGCGCCAGACCCCCGCCACGGTCCTCAGCCGGCACGAAGTAGCCGACGAGGTGACCGTGCCGCTCGATCCGCAACCCTTCCTTCGCCGCCAGCACCTTGGTCGCGTTGTCCCTGAACTCTCGAATGCCGATTACCCGCATCTTGCGCCTCCGCCACTGACGCAGCAACGTGCCGCGTCAAGAAATGGTCACTGTGTGACCCTAGAGTAGCCACATCATAACGTCTCAGCGGTGGTCAGGTGTAACGTCAGGAATGCGGACCTTCGACACGATCGTCGTTGGCGCTGGCGTCATCGGTAGTGCGGCCGCCATGCACCTTGCGCTCCGCGGCAAGACGTTGCTGCTCGAGCAGTTCGAGTTCCTGCATGGCCAGGGATCTTCTCACGGCGGCTCGCGCATCTACCGGCACGCCTACGAGGACGTTAACCATGTACGTCTCGCTCAGGCGGCAGGCGGCGCCTGGCTTCAGCTCGAGGAGCGCGGTGGCGAGAGGTTGCTGTTCCCTACCGGCGGGCTCGACGTCGCGGGGGCCGGCTCTCAAGAACTGCGGGTGCTGCTTGGCGCGCTTGCTGCCGCGGGTCGGCCCGCCTCGTTGTTAAGCGGACATGAGGTAAGCGCCCGGTTCCCGGCCTACACGCTCGATGAGGACTTCGAAGCGGTGTACCAGGAGGATGCGGGGCTCCTGGCGGCGGAACGGGCCGTTGCCACGCTCCAGCGTTGCGCGGCCGCGGAAGGCGCCGTACTGAGGGAAAGGGAGAGAGTTGTCGACGTGCGGCAGGCGCCCACGCACGTCGACGTCATAACCGAGCGGGAGCGCTACGAGGCCGGCAAGGTGGTGGTGGCGGCGGGCGCCTGGTTGAGCCAGTTGGTGGCCATGGCCGGGGTCCGGCTGAAGGTGATCGCGCAACAGGTCTGCTACCTTCGGACCGGAGACGACGCCGCCCGCTTCGACCTCACGCGGATGCCGATCTTCATCGACCGCAGCCGTCCGTCCGCAGGGACGCTTTACGGCCTGCCCGTCTTCGAGCTGCCGCACGCTGTCAAGGTGGGTGACCATACGGGCGCGCCGGCCGCGCGCGTCGGCGTCGATCCCGACCGGCGGCCACGTGATGCCGACCCGGTGTGGGCACGGCAAACCGCGACGGGCGCCAGGCGCTTGCTTGGTGGCTTGAGCGGTGAGGTGGTTGCTGCCGCGACCTGCTTGTACACGATGTCGCCGGACGAACGCTTCATCATCGACGTCCTGCCCGACATGCCCGACGTGATCGTCGCCGGCGCCGGTTCCGGGCACGCCTTCAAGTTCGGACCGCTGCTCGGCGAGGCGGTCGCCGACCTCGCCACCGTGGGACGAAGTCGATACGACCTCAGCCCGTTCTCCCTCGGACGCTTCCGCGGCTAGCTGCGCGCCGGCTACGTATTATCCTTGCGCGCATGCCCCTGTCAGACGTCGAGCTAAGGGTGCTCGGTGCCCTGATCGAGAAGGACCGCACCACACCGGAGAGCTACCCGTTGTCCGCGCAGGCTCTGCTCACTGCCTGCAATCAACGAACCAGCCGCGACCCGGTCACCGATCTTCACCTGCAGGACGTCATGGCCGCGGTGAGCCGCCTCAGCGACCGAGGTCTTGCGGAGACCGTCCAGGAGGCCGGCGACCGGGTGCCCAAGCACAGGCACAGGGTAGCGAGCGCGCTCGATCTTGACGCTCGCGAGACGGCCGTGTTGGCGGTTCTTCTCTTGCGCGGGCCGCAGACTCCGGGCGAACTGCGGGCCCGCACCGATCGTTACATGGAGTTCTCGGACGTGTCCGCCGTGGAGAAGGCGCTTCAGGGTCTCGCGACTCGTTCGACCCCGTTCGCGCGCAACCTTGGTCGCTCGGCGGGGCAAAGTCAGGACCGCTGGGCTCATACCCTGGGGGCGGACGACGACAAGATGGTCCCGCGCGTAAGGCCGCCGCGCTCGGCCGCCCAGGCCCGAGCCGAGGACCGTGGTGACGTCGTGGGCGAGTCGGGCGACGTGGGCGAGTCGGGCGACGC
>DASROV010000171.1:0-8693 GCA_035646755.1 Trueperaceae bacterium
CGCGCCTCGGCATGGGCCGGACCTTCCAGATCGAACGACCGTTCGAGGGACTTACCGTCCTCGAGAACGCCCTCATCCCGTCGTTCCTTCACACCTCCAGCCGCGCCACGGCCGAACGCAAGGCGTACGCCGCGCTCGAGCAGGTGGGCCTCGCCGACCGGGCCATGCAACCCTCCTCCGACCTGAACCTGGCCCGCCGCCGCCGGCTCGAGCTGGCCAAGGCGTTGGCGCTCGACCCCAAGGTCCTGTTCCTAGACGAGCTGATGGCGGGCTTGAACCCGCCAGCGTTGCGCGACATGATCGGCTTCGTGCGCTCGCTCTCCGAGCGCGGCATCGGGGTCTTGATGGTCGAGCACATCATGCAGGTGGTAACCGAGTTGTGCGACGACGTCATCGTGCTCGCCTTCGGCGAGAAGATCGCGCAGGGCACGCCCGCCGACGTCACCAGCGACGAGCGGGTAATCGAAGCCTACCTAGGCGGTAGCGATGACGACTGAGCGGCAGGCAAGCGACCGACGCATGCTCGACGTCGTCGAGGTGGACCTCGGCTACGGCGAGGTTCAGGTGGTGTTCGGGGTCTCGCTCCACGTCGACAGCGGGGAGCTGGTCGGGCTCGTCGGGGGCAACGGCAGCGGCAAGTCGACGATTCTGCGCGCCGTCTCGGGCATGATCCGGCCGTGGAGCGGCAGCGTCGTGCTCGACGGCGAGAAGGTAGACCGCCTCAACCCTCACGACCTCGCCCTACGCGGCCTCGCTCACGTGCCCATGGGCCGGCAGCTGTTCCCCGACATGACGGTCGAGGAGAACCTCTCACTTGGCGCCTACCTGCCCGCCGCCCGCAAGCGCCGGCAGGAGGGCTTCGCCAGCGTCTACGAGCTGTTCCCGGATCTTCACGACAAGCGCAAGGCGATGGCCGGCTCACTGTCGGGCGGTCAACAGCAGATGGTCGCCATCGGGCGCGCGTTGATGCTGCACCCGAAGGTGCTGATCATGGACGAACCCAGTCTCGGCCTGGCGCCCCTCCTCGTCAAGGAGGTCATGCAGGTTATAAGACGCGTCTCTGTAACCGGCCTGCCCATCCTGCTCGTCGAGCAGAACGTGGCCCAGGTGTTGAAGGTGAGCGATCGCACCTACGTGCTCGAGAACGGCTACCTGGTGCTCGACGGCCCATCACGCGAGCTAGCAGGCGACCCCATGATCAAGAAGGCCTACCTTGGCATCTAACGTAGTCAAACGCACAGCGCCGCCGCGTGGGCGCGGTCGACGATGGTCGTGCATGAACGGGGAGGAACGATGATTAGCGAGAGAACCGGGCGGACGGCCGACGCTAAGGACGTCGCCAACGACGCGACGCGTGAGCTGGTGGAGCGCCAACGTGCGGTGTTCTACCCCATCGTCGGCAAGCTGCAGTTGTACGGCGACGAGCCGCTCGCGGTCGAGCACGCCGCGGGCATGTACCTCTACGACATCGCGGGCAACGAGTACCTCGACTTCTTCGGCGGCATCCTCACCGTCTCGGTCGGCCACTGCAACCAGGAGGTGACCGAGGCGACTATCGCCCAGCTGCGCACGGTGCAACACACCAGCACGCTGTTCATCAACGAGGTGACCATCCGCTTCGCCGAGAAGCTTGCACAGTTGGCGCCCGGCCGCCTGTCGGCCTCGTTCTTCACCTCGTCAGGGAGCGAGGCGAACGAGACGGCCATCATGACCGCGCGCATGTACACCGGCCGCACCGACATAATCGCGCTGCGGCACGGCTACAGCGGCAGGACCCAGACCGCGATGAGCCTCACCGGGCAGGCGCCATGGCGCTCGGGCGGGGTCTACGACGGTTATGTGAAGCACGTGCGCAACCCTTACCTTTACCGGCGGCCGCGAGGCATGAGCGAGGAATCGTTCGTCGACCTCTGCATCGACGACCTCGAGGAGGTTATCGCCACCACCACCGAAGGGCGCGTGGCGGCGTTCCTGGCCGAGCCCGTGCAGGGCGTCGGCGGCTTCATCCCCGCACCGGTCGACTACCTGAGGCGGGCCGCCGAGGTCGTCCGCGCCGCCGGCGGGCTGGTCATCATCGACGAGGTCCAGACCGGCTGGGGCCGCACCGGCAAGCACATGTTCGCGATCGAGCACTGGGGGGTGACGCCCGACATCATGGTGTTCGCCAAAGGCGTGGCCAACGGCTACCCGCTCGGCGTCACGCTGACCACGCCCGAGATCGCCGCCGCCGTCGACCACAACAGCCTCGCCACCTTCGGCGGCAACCCGGTCGCCATGGCCACGGCGCTGGCGACCGTCGAGTACATCGAGAAGCACGACTTGGTCGCCAACGCCGACGAGCAGGGAGCGCGCTTGCGGGCGCGGCTCGAGGCCAGCAAGCGACGCTACGACTTCGTCGGTGACGTGCGCGGCATGGGGCTTATGCAGGCCCTCGAACTGGTCGTGCCGGGTGAAGCCAAGAAGCCCGACGCGGCGCGCGCCAGCGCCTTCGTGGCGGCCGCCAGACGCGGCGGACTGCTGCTTGGCAAGGGCGGCATGCGGGGCAACGTCATCCGCATCGCCCCGCCGCTGATCGTCGACGCCGGCGAGATCGACCGCGCCGCCGACATCATCGACGCAGCCCTCGCCGAGGTGGCCTGAGCGACGCGGCCTGAGTAACAGCACGTCGGCTCGGCGCTGCCCGAGCACGCCTGGACGACCCGGCGACCGCTTGCGGACGTATGCCTGCGCTAGCGCGCGGCGAAGTTTGCGCATAACCTCGGCGTGAGCACCTGGCACCGCGGCGACCTCGGTCGGGCGGGCGAGTTCGCCAGCCAGGCGTTGGAACTCTACGAACAGCTTGGCATGGAGAGCGGCAGGGCCAACGTCTGGCATCGTCGCTGCCTAGTGGCTCTGGAGCGCGGTCGCCTGCAGGAGGCCGAGCAGGAGGGCAACCGCGCCCTCGCCGTGCGCATCGCCCAGGGTGAGGACCGCGCCGGCGCCTTCGTGCTCTACGACCTGGCGCGCGTGGCGCTGGCCTCGCGCCAGCCGGCGTTGGCCAAAGAGCGACTGGCTCGCGGGTTCGAGCTAGCCCGGCCGCAAGGGGCACCGGTTATCGACGTGTTGTTCGTTGAGGGCACCGCCGCCTACTTGGCGCAGGTCGATGAGGACGAGGACGGCTACCTGTTGTTGGCGGCAGCCGAGTCGTGGCGGGCGCGCCTCGGGGTGCCGGTGGCGCCGGTGGTGGTCGATAACCAACGTCGTCTCGGCAAGCGCTTGAGGGGCAGGCTCGACGGCTACAAGCGGGCCGCCATCGAGGAGCGAGCGCGCTCGCTTGGGGTGGCCGAGCGGCTCGAGCTAACCGCAGTTCACCTCGCCTGATGAAACTTCACGAACCCTTGGTTGCTGAGTCAGTCGCGGTTGCCCATGAACATCGAGAGGTAGTACAGCAGGTACATCACTGAGCTGGCGGCGGCGGCGACGTAGGTCATGGCGGCGGCGTTGAGAACCCGCTTGGTCCCGCCGATCTCGGACGCCGTGGCGATGCCGAGCGTCCGTAGCTGGTCGTGAGCGCGGCTCGAGGCGTTGAACTCCACAGGCAGCGTGACCAGCTGGAAGAGCACCGCGCCGGCGAAGAAGATCACGCCGATCTGGATGAGACCGAAGATGCCGAGCAGGGCGCCGGCGATGATCAGCCACGGCGCGAAGCGGGCGCCGATGTTGGCGACGGGCACCAGGGCTGTGCGTATCTGGAGGGGGGCGTACGACGTCGCGTGTTGCATGGCGTGGCCCACCTCGTGTGAGGCCACGGCGTGGGCGGCGACGCTCGACCCCTGGAAGTTCGCGGTCGAGAGGCTGACGACACGCTTGCGCGGGTCGTAATGGTCGGTGAGGGCGCCCTGCACCTCGGCGACCTGCACGTCGTTCAAGCCGTTAGCATCGAGAATGGTGCGGGCCGTCTGGGCGCCGGTTAGGCCCGAGGCCGCCGGCACCTTTTGCCATTTAGCGTACGTGTTGCGCAGCCACATCTGCACGCCGATGGTGAGAACGAAGACAGCGATGAATATCAGGATCATCTAAGGTTCGACCTCCGCTGGCAAGGGCCCCACAGGTAGGGAGCCGACGTTGTCCACGCACCCGAGATTACCCTCTCGACCCCGGAGGACGAACCTGCCACACGACGGCGACGCGTAAGCGCGTCGACGTTCGCTCAGCTGATAACCGCGTCGACGTTCGCTCAGCTGACGGTGCCGGCCAGGTTCCAGATCAGGCCGAGGCCGAAGACCAACAGGCCGAATACCATCAAGATCATCGTGAAGATCACGCCTTCGGAGCGGCGCGGGCCGAGCTCTTCGAGTTGCCCCGGCCCTAACCCGACGGCGAACACCACCATCCTGGTAATACCGAACATCAGCGCGAAACCGCCGACTACCATCATCATCGTGATCACGTTGCACCTCTCGTTCGCTTTCCCTTTGGGCGCTTGAGGTTTGCAGCAACGTAGACGGCGGCGGCTAGTCGGCACGTCGCGTGGCGGACGAAAGGACACCGACGTCAGCGTCGACGTAGACAGGTTCGATGGTTAAACCGTGCGGAGCTAGCGCGGCTGCGTGGCGCGCGGCTAGCGCCGGTTCACAAGACCCGGCGCCGCAGAGCAGCGGACACCAGCTCGCCCAAGATCACCACGCCGAGGATGGCGATGAGGATGGTTGCGACAGTCTGCCAATCGAAGAGGTCGATCGAGCTCTGCAGGATCAGACCGATCCCGCCTGCCCCGACCAGGCCGAGCACCGTCGACTCGCGGATGTTGATGTCCCAGCGCAGGATGGTGACGGCGAAGAAGGCCGGCAGGACCTGCGGCACGATGCCGTATAGCACTACCTTGCCCTTGCCCGCCCCGGTGGCCTCGATGGCCTCGATCTGGCGCTTGTCGATCTCCTCTATCGCCTCGGCCATCAGCTTGCCGATGAAGCCTATCGAACGAAACGCGATAGCCAAGATGCCGGCGACGACACCCGGCCCGAAGATGGCGACGAACAACAGCGCCCAGATGATGGTGTTCACCGACCGCGTCGACACCACGATGAGGCGGCCAAGCCACAGCAGCAGGCGGTTGGGCGTGGTGTTCTGCGCGGCGATGTACGCCGTCGGCAACGCCAGCACCAGCGCCAGCAGCGTGGCCAGCGTCGCGATGTGGACGGTCTCGATGAGCGCGGCGCCGATCTGCCGCAGGCCGCTAAGGTTGAGTGGGCTCATGCGAGCGAAGAGGTCGCCGATCTGCACCGGCGCGTCCCAGACCCATGGCCAGAAGATGTCGAGGTCGCTCACCGACCACACCAATACGGCGACCGTCGCCAGGTAGATGAGATAGCGCACGAGGCGCTCGGCGAAGGTGTAGCGCTGCCACTTGTAGGAGTTCACGTGAGCGACCTGCGGATGCGACCGCTGAAGGCCTCACTGAAGAGGATTATCACGATCATCACGATCAGGATGGCCAACGCGAAGTCGTAGTCGAAGCGCCGGAACGAGTTCATCAAGGTGCCGCCGATGCCGCCGGCGCCCACTATGCCGACAACTGCCGAGGCGCGCAGGTTGCTGTCGAGCTGGTAGATGCTCAAGCCGACCTGGCGCGGCAGCACTTGAGGGAACACGGCGTAGGCAAGTACCTTGAGGAAGCCGCCCCCGGTGGCGCGCACCGCCTCCACCTGGCCGGGATCGATCTCCTCGATCGCCTCGGCCATGAGCTTGCCGACGAAGCCGATCGAGTAGACGATGAGCGTGAGGACGCCGGCGAACGGCCCGAAGCCTACGGCCTTGACGAAGATGATGGCGACGATTATCGGGTGGAAACTCCTAGCGACGGCGATTACCGCCCTGCCGAGGAGGTAGACGGCGCGGGGCACGACGTTGCGCGCCGCGAGGATGCCGAAAAGCAGGCTGAGGATGACACCGATGAGGGTCGCCACGATCGCGATCTGGATGCTCTCGACGAAGCCGTCGACCATCAGGCTGCGCCTCGAGAAGTCAGGAGGGAGCGCGCGACTGAAGATCGCCACGGCCCGCGGAACGCCTTGGGCGACGCGCGCCCAGCTCAACTCGAGCGAGCCGGTCGCCCACGCGAAGTAGGCCGCGACGGCCGCGTAGAGGCCGTAGCGCAGGTACGGGTTGGCGATGGCGGGGGGCCGACGCCAGGTCCGCCGCCCCAGGCCGGGAGAAGACGCGCTCACCTAAGCCCGGTCCTCGACGAGCGTGCTGTCGTCCTCCTCGACCCCGCACGTCGCCGCGCCGGCCGTCGAGGTGGTCGAGGTGGACGTCGAGGTGGGTGTCCAATCGTCCTCGTCGCCGGTGCCGGCGGTGCCCTCGTAGATGCGGTCGAGAGCAGCGCTGTCGAGGTCGGCAGCGGTGCCGTCGAAGATTATGGTCCCGAAGCGCAGGCCCACGATGCGCTGAGCGAACTGCCTGGCCTGCGAGACGTTGTGGATGTTAAGCAGCACCGGCAGGTCGAGCTCGCCCGAGATGTCCCCGATGAGCTCGAGGATCTGCACCGACGTTTTGGGGTCGAGCGACGCGGTGGGCTCGTCAGCCAACAGCAGCTTGGGCTCCTGCATGAGCGCCCTGACCACGCCGACACGCTGGCGTTGGCCGCCCGAGAGCGTGTCGGCGCGCTTGTTCACGTAGTCCTGCAGGCCCACGCGCTCGAGCAGGCGGAACGCCCTGTCGATGTCCTCCTGGGGGTAGCGACGCGAGGCCGCCTGGAAGAAGGTGACGAAGCCCAGCCGGCCCGAAAGGACGTTTTCCATCACGCTGAGACGGTCGATGAGGTTGAAGTTCTGGAAGATCATGCCGATCGAACGCCTCATGTTGCGCAGTTCGGCGCCATGCAGCGCGGTAAGCTCGACGCCGTCGAGCGTTATCGACCCCGAGGTCGGCTCCACCAGGCGGTTGATGCAGCGCAGCAACGTGCTCTTACCGGCGCCCGACGAGCCAACGATAGCGGTGATCCCGCTACCCTCGATGTGCAGGTCGAGTTCCTTCAGTACGAGCTCGCCGGCACCGTAGCGCTTGGATAAGTTGTCGATATCTAAGATCATCGCAAGATAGGTAAGGCACGAACTGCGGGCGGGGCGCGCCGGTTTCGGGCGCGCTTCAAGCGGCGCGCTCGTTGGTTACCGGCCAAGCGCCCCGCCCGCAGGTTCGTTACTCCAGGTTATCCGGGGTGTAGACCACACCGTTCACTTCTTGGATCTCGCGGATGATCTCCCAGTCCTTCGCGTAGTCGATGGGTACGAACTGCGTAAGGCCATCGAACTCTTCGCCGAGGGCGGTGCCCACGAAGTCGAAGCTGAAGAACGCTTCCTTGATCTTCTCGACGAGGTCGGGATGGAGGTTGTAGACGTAGTTGTACGAGGTGGTCGGGAACGGGTTGGTCTCGTAGATGATGCGCAGCTCATCGGGGTCGTAAAGGCCGCGGGCGGCCATGCGTTCGACGACCTCGGAGGCGACGGGAGCCGCGTCGTAGTCGCCGGCGACCACGCCGAGGATCGAGTTGTCGTGGCTGCCCGAGAAGACGATCTCGTAGTCCTCGCCCGGCACGACGCCTTGGCGCGGGAACAGCGCCGACGGCGCCTGGTGGCCCGAGTTCGAGGTCGGCGAGGTGTGCGCGACTACCTTGCCGGCCAGATCGGGGATCTCCTGGATGTCGGAGTCGGCCTGCACGTAGACCTGGAGGGTGTAGCCGAAGCGGCCGGATTCGTTGCCCATGATCGCGAACGGCACGGCGCCGGCGAGGTTGACGGCGAACGGCGTGGGACCCGTCGAGAAGCCGGCGATGTGCAGCCTGCCTGAACGCATCGCTTCGACTTGCGCGGAGTTCGACTGCACGGCGAAGAAGCGCACGTCCTTGCCGGTCACCTCGGCGACGTGCTCGATGAAGGGGGCCCAGACGTCTTCGTATATCGCCGGGTCTTCGACCGGGGTGTAGGCGAAGAACAGCGTGTCGGGGTTGATCCACTGGCTCTCGTCGGTGGGGAGATCGGCGACGAGGTCGCCGTCGGCGTCGCAGTACATCTCGTCGAGCGTGCCGCGGTCCGCGCAGTCCTGCGCCAAGCCGACCGGTGCTAGTGCCAGAGCGAGTGCGGCCAACATCACGGCGGCTGCCAAGAAGCTGATGCCCTTTCGGGCGCTGACCAAGTACATAGTGCCCTCCTCCTCGGCCCTGGTTCGACGCTCGCCGCGAAGCGAACGCGTCCGTGGAGCCTATGCCAAGTTTGCCGCCGTCGCTCGGTGCCGGGGTTAGAGCCCGTCCATCGGTCGCTAACGGAAGTCTGGTGTCGTGTAACCCTAGCACCGGCTTTTGACGTCTGTCAATCATGTTGGAACAGATGTAACGCCCGTCCCTGACGTTATTCCTTGACCATACTCGGGCGCGGTGCTAATCTCGCTACACTTGTGCGACGAGCCGGAACGTTCGTAAATCCCCGCGCATTCGCGGCCGCGGAAGCCGGCTAGGCGGCCGATGGACGGCTTTGTCCCCGACGCCCTGGCCTTCGACCTCGACGGCACCATCTACCTCGCCGAACGACCGTTACCCGGCGCCAGGGAGCTGGTCGCACACCTGCGTCAAGGCAGCATCCCGCATCTGTTCGCCACCAACAACTCCAGCGTGACGGCAGTGCGTTACGTCGAGCGGTTGAACGCGATGGGCGTCGCTGCGG
>DASROV010000172.1:0-2139 GCA_035646755.1 Trueperaceae bacterium
CGACCCCAGCCGGCTCCGCATCGTTGGGCTGTTGGCACAGCGCAGCCACACCGTCGAAGAACTCGCCGACGAGCTCGGCATCAGCAACAGTACCGCCTCACACCATCTCAAACGCCTCGCCGAGGTCGGCCTGGTCGGGGCCAGGGCCGAGGGCTACTACCGCCACTACTCCCTGCAGGCTGATCATCTCCGCGAGATGGCTAGCAAACTGCTCGGCGAGGACGGGCTCCCGCGGCTCGCCGACGACCCCGACCTCGACCTGTTCGAGCGCAAAGTGCTCAAAGCGTTCACCGATGCAGACGGACGCATCACGGCTTTCCCCGTGCAGGCGAAGAAGTACCGGGTCCTGATCGAACATGTCGCCAAGGCCTTCGAACCGGGCCGGCGCTATTCGGAGAAGGCGATCAACGGCATACTCGAGCGCTTCAACGGCGACACGGTTCAGTTGCGCCGATCACTAGTCGATCTCGGCTTCATGGCCCGCGATGGCGGTGGCGGGGAGTACTGGTTGGCGTAAGCCTCCAGTCTGCCGAGCGCGGCAGCAGCACCTGCGAACCACCAGAACCACCACTTGAGGTACCTCGCCCCGCCTGATTCGAGCCTCAAAAGCCCCGCAGGCGGGGCGCCTATTTTGGAGCCAGCCCGACCGTCCGGCCGTGGATGGCCGGGGCGTCATTACGACGGCATCGCGTAGGGCGCTGCAATAGTCGCAGGCGCCGCAGGCGAGCCCCCTGTTTCCGCTTGACAGAACGACGGTTATATGGTTCATTAGTCAACTAATGAACCCATGCACCTATCACCCCCCGGCGCCGTCGGCTTATGAGACTCGCTAGCCCGTGTTCGACGGCCGTGACCCTATCTACCGTCAGATCGCCGATCAGATCCGTCAGGACGTCGTCGAAGGGAACCTCATGGAGGAAGAGCAGGTCATGTCGACCACGCAGTACGCCACGACCTTCCGCATCAACCCTGCTACGGCTGCCAAGGCGTTCGGCGAGCTCATCGACGAAGGCGTGCTCTACCAGAAGCGCGGCCTTGGGACCTTCGTGAAGCTCGGGGCTCGCGAGCGCTTGCTCGGGCTCCGGCGCCAAAGGTACTTCAGCGACGTTCTCCAGCCAGCGCTCGATGAGGCGACCAGAATCGGCATCCCGCTCGAGGCGATAGCAGCACACCTGACAAGCGCGGCCAGCGCGCATTCCGAGGAGAAGTCATGACACCATTCGCAGTGCTAACCGAGGAGCTGAGCGTGCATTTCGGCGCAACCAAGGCCCTCGACCGCGTCAGCGCACGTATCGTCCCCGGCGCTATCACCGGCCTGCTCGGCCGTAACGGTTCGGGCAAGAGCACCCTGTTGGCGGCCATCGCGGCGTACCGGCGGCCGAGCAAAGGCCGGGTACTCGTGGCGGGCCGCGAGCCGTACGAAGACCCAGCGGTCGTGGCCGGCATCTGCCTGTTGCGCGAGGCCGGCGACTTCGCCGACTGCAGCGTTGGCCAGATACTGCAGCTGGCCGCGAGTGTGCGCCCCACCTGGAGTAGCACCGTCGCAGACCGGCTCCTCGAACGCTTCAAGGTGCCGATGAGGAAGAAGACGACCAACCTCTCGCGAGGCCAACGCTCGGCGCTCGCCGCCGTCGTTGGTATCGCCTCGCGCTCGCCGCTGACGATGTTCGACGAGACCTATCTCGGCATGGACGCCCCGACGCGCTACGCGTTCTACGAGGAGCTCCTGGCCGATTACAGCGAGCAGCCGCGCACGATTCTGATCTCGAGCCACCTCATCGAGGAGGTCGAGCGGCTCTTCGAGTACGTCCTCGTCCTCGACCAGGGAAGGCTGCTGCTGCAGGAGTCGGCCGACAACCTGCGCGAGCGCGGCGCCAGGGTCGTGGGGCAAAGCGCGGCGGTCGAGAGTTTCGTGGCGCCGTACACGGTGGTTAGTCGCCAATCACTGGGTCGCACGATGGCGGCCACGATCTACGGCGCCCTAGCTGCCGACGCGCAAGCGAGCGCTTCTGCGGCTGGCCTCGACATCGAGAGCGTCAGCATCCAAGACCTCTTCGTCCACTTGACCGCCGACCCCACCTACGATGTTCTGGCCGCCGGTCAAGGAACCAGTCAACACTCCAAGGAGCTCCGATGACC
>DASROV010000173.1:0-3339 GCA_035646755.1 Trueperaceae bacterium
CAGTTCGCGCTCGAGCACGGGCGCGAACAGCTCGGCGATGCCCGGCTCGAGCGGATCGAGCAGCACCAGACCGGTGTCGCCGAGCAACCGGTACAGCTGCGCTGCGAACCAGTCGGCGAACGTGCTCGAGACCCCGGCGGCCTCGCTAAGCAGCGCCATCACCTCGGCCTCGAAGGGCGGCCGCGGCGTGTGCCCCGCCAAAGAGCGCTTGACGGCGGCGAGCATCTCGGAGTCGAAGCGGCAACGTCCGGAAGCGACGTCAGCAGGCAGCTTCACCTCGACCCGCCGCAGCGTCTCCGAGCCGTCGAGCAGGTAGCCGTGGTCGATCTCCGCGCCGTCGTGATCCTGGCTGGCCAACCAGAAGACCGGCACCACCGGACGCTCCTCGCTGTCGAGGTCGGCGGCGATGCGCACCGCGGTCATGGCCTTGGAGAGCGTATACGTCGGGCCGAGCAGCAGTCCCGTCTGCTGACCGGTGACGACCGCGCGCGCTTCGGGATGGGCGAGCCTGGCGATGTTGTCGAGGGCCGCGGCGGGGGCGCCAAGCCGTCGAGCGTGGCGCTCCAGCGCGGCCACCAGGCCCGCGCGATCGCCGGCGCGCGGGAGCTCAAGCGCGGCGCCGAGATCGCCGGGAGCGAGCTCGAAGAAGTCGGCGAGTTCTCCGCGGCGGTAGTCGCTGGTGAGGTCAGGTGGCGCGGCGGGGGGTGATGAAGGCTGCCCGTCTGGCGGCGCGGAAGAAGTCTCGCTTGGCACACGCAAGCTTACCGAGAGCCGAACGACCTGGTGTCGCGTGACGAGACCCCCCGACTTCGTGGTGCCCAAGCGCGGTCGGCCTACCGCAGGAGAAGGACGCCGATGGCAGCTTGCTCGGGCCCCCTACTGGCGGCATGGTAGGATTCCGCCAGCCTGCGACGGGCCTGGACCGCCCGTGTCGGCCGCGCTTGGGGGAGTGTGGCGGGGCTCTTAATCGGCTCGTTCCAGCGTCTCGAGCCAGACCAGTCACAGCGGAAGCGACATGCAGTTACAAACCGACCTGATCCCGAACGGACCGTACGGCGACGTCGTGGTGCTCATCGACGTCCTACGGACCTCCACTGTTGCCCCCTTGCTCTTCGACAACGGCCTGAACGAGCTTGGCTTGACGGCCTCGGTCCGGCGCGCCCGCGCCGCGGCGGCCGAGCGGCCAGGCACCCTGCTCATGGGCGAGCGCGATGGCCTGCCGCCCGAAGGCTTCAACCACGGCGCGGCGCCCGCCGAACTGCGCCGCCACGACTTCACCGGCCGCAGCGCGATCCTCATGACCGAGAACGCTCCGCGCGCCGCGGCCGCCGTTGCCGGCGCCGACCACGTGCTGCTCGGCTCGCTCTACAACGCGCACGCCGTGGCCGCGGCCGCAGCCAGGCTCGCCAAGACGCGGATCTCGTTGGTGTGTTGCGGCTTCGGCGGCGAGCCCGACCTCGACGACTGCCTGGCGGCGGGGCTCATCGCCGGCCTCTTGATGCAGCAACTACCGCCGAGCGCCGGTGCCGACGAGCCCGAACCGCGCGGCGCTGCCGGTGACGCCGCCGAACCTCATGGTGCGTCAGGAGGCGCCATCGAACCGCGCGGAGCGACGCGCTTCGCGCTCGGCATGCTGCGCTCGTACACCGATCCGTTGGTCGCGCTTTGGCATTCGACCGCCGGTACCTACCTGCGCGGCCTCGGCAGCGACGAGGACCTGGCGCTCGCCGCCGCGACCTCCGTATCGAGCTCGGTGCCTGAACTGCGCGCCAGCGATAACCAAGGGGTCGCTCCGCTCTTCCGTTTCACCGTCAAGGAGCAACGCTAGGTGCGGCACTACGTGCTCGGCCTGCCGCTTGACGCGATGACGCTGCCGGAGGCGGCCGCGTGGGTGCTAAACGCGGCCGGCAACCCCGGCGGCGTGCGCGGCACGGCAGACGGCGAAGCCAGGCTGGTGGTCACGCTCAACCCCGAGATCGTCGTGCAGTCGCATCACGACGACGGCCTCGCTGCCGCCCTCCGCCACGCCGACTTGAGCGTCGCCGACGGCGTCGGGGTCGCCTGGGCAGCTCGGCTCCGCGGCCATGAGCTGCCGGGCAGGATCCCCGGCGTCGATCTGGTGCAGGAACTGCTGGCGCGCGCCGGAGGCTCCTTGCCGGTGTTCCTGCTCGGCGGCCGGCCGGGCGTGGCCGAGGCCGCCGCCGCCCGCATCGCCGAGCGCTTCGGTACGCGCGTTGTTGGCGTCCACCACGGCTACTTCACCGCCGCCGAAGCGCAGTCAGTGTGCTCGCTGGTCAAGGCCAGCGGCGCCACGCTGCTGTTGGCCGGGCTCGGCGAGGGCCAAGAGAGGTTTCTTTACGAGCACCGCTCGGCGCTCGGCGTGCGAGTGATGGTCGGGGTCGGCGGGACGCTCGACGTGCTGGCGGGCGCGGTGAAGCGCATGCCGCGGTGGACCACGAGGCTCGGCGTCGAGTGGTTATTCCGAGTGCTGCTCGACCCGCGCCGCTGGAAGCGGTTACCGCGGTTATGGCGCTTCGCCTGGCTGGTGCTGCGCAGCCAGGCTATCTGAGGCCGCGCGTGACCGGAGACCGCCCGTGGCCTCAGGCGAAGACCGTCTGCTCCTCTTCTGTCATGGCCTCGTTTGCGTCGCGCGGCTCGCCGGCCGGGTAGCGGCCGTTGAAGCAGGCGAGGCAGGCGTTGGCCAGCCCGAGTGAGCGCTTTAAGCCGGACTCGCTGAGGAACGCCAGCGACGTAGCGCCGATGCGCTCCTTGATCTCGTCGATCGACATGCTGGCCGCGGCCAGCTCCTGGCGCGCGGCGGTGTCGATGCCGTAGAAGCACGGGTACCTGATGGGCGGGCTCGACACGCGGAAGTGAACTTCGGTGGCACCGGCTTCGAACAGCAGCTGCACTATGCGCCCCGACGTCGTGCCCCTCACTATCGAGTCGTCTACAAGCACCACGCGCTTGCCTACTACCGCCCGCGTCGGGGCCAGCTTGAGCCGCACCTTGAGGTCGCGCAGGTGCTGCGTCGGGTTGATGAAGGTCCGGCCGGCGTAAGGCGACTTGTAGAGCCCGATGTCGTACGGGATGCCGCTGGCCCGCGAGAAGCCGATGGCGGCGGCCAGGCCGGACTCAGGAACGCCAACCACGACGTCGGCCTCTACCGGTGACTCCCGCGCGAGCTGCTCACCCATGCGCACGCGCGCGTCGTGCACCTCGACACCGTCGAGCTTCGAGTCGCCGCGCGCGAAGTAGATCCACTCGAACGCGCACGGTGTGGGAGTCGGCTCGAGCACCTGATGACTGTGCAGGCCGGAATCGTCGGCCACCAGCAGC
>DASROV010000174.1:0-2840 GCA_035646755.1 Trueperaceae bacterium
CAACCACAACCGCGCCAACGACCGCCTCGACACCTTCAAGTCACTGCTCGACAGTCAACCTGGCGTCGACGTCGACGCGGAGATCGAGAAGCTCCTCGCCGACCTCCAGGTGCTGTTCGACGGAGCCGAGTAACCGCTAGACAGGGGCGCTGGAGGGCCGCGCGGAAGCGGTCCTCCAGCGCCACCTTCCTCCCCGTCACTAGCCGGCAACGGGACTTCCGACAGGAGGGATCATGAGCACGCCAAGCGTGGCAAGGCGCACGTCGGCACGACGAACCGAGACCGGCCGTGGCACCCTCATGCGCGAGCAGAAGCTCTGGGGGTGGATCTTCCTCTCCCCGTGGGTGCTGGGGTTCCTGGGGTTCACGATCCTGCCGATACTAGCCTCGCTGGTGTTCTCCTTCACCGACTTCCAGCTGACCGAACCCGGCGAGATCGCCTTCGTCGGTCTGGCCAACTACGCCAAGCTGTTCACCGATCCATTAGTCAAGGTGTCCCTGCTCGTCACGTTCAAGTTCGCGCTGCTGTCGCTGCCCCTGGCGGTCGGCCTGCCGGTGCTGCTGGCGGCGCTGCTCAACAGCCCCTACCTGCGTAGCAAGCCGCTCTTCCGGACCCTGTTCTACATGCCGTACGTCGTGCCGGTGGTCTCCGCGATCTTCATCTGGCAGGGCGTGCTCAACGCCGACAGCGGCTGGCTCAACCGCATCCTGGAGCTGGGGGGCATAGCGGGTCCGAACTGGCTCGACAGCACCACGTGGATATACCCTGCGCTGGTAATCATCGGCCTGTGGGGACTCGGCAACGCCTACCTAATCACCCTGGCGAGCATGCAGGCGGTGCCGACCGCGTTCTACGATGCGGCCCGCGTCGACGGAGCCAGCGGCCTGGCACGCTTCAGGTACATCACGCTGCCGATGATCTCTCCCGTGATCTTCTACAACCTCGTGCTGTCGATTATCGGCCTGCTTCGCTACTTCGAGATCCCGTTCATCTTGAGCAACGGCACCGGCCGACCAGGCGACTCGACGATGTTCTTCAACATCCACTTCTACAAGACCAGCTTCGTGTTCTTCGACATGGGCTACGGCTCCGCGCTCGCCTGGCTGATGTTCGCGATCACCCTGGTCGCCACCGGCATCTTGTTCTTCACAGCGAAGTACTGGGTCTACTACGCCGGATCGGAGAGCGGCTGATGGCCTCCGCCCGGCACGCACCGCCGTACCCGACCATCGGCGGCTCCTATACAAACACCGCTCCGGCCTATCGCAGTCAGCTTCGCAAGCTGGCGCTCTACTCGACGGTGACGCTGTTCGCCTCCATGCTCCTGGTCGCCTATCTGATGCCCTTCGCCTACATGCTCGTCACCTCCTTCAAGGACCGCGATCAGATCGTCGCCAGCGCCCGCGGCCCGGTCCTGCCGGTCGACCCGCTGACGTTCGAACACGAGGGCAAGGCTCTCGACGTCGTCAAGGTCGAACTCGACGGCGAGACGCGCCACCTGGCCCTTCTCACCAAGGGCAGGCAGGAGAGCGTGTTCATCGACCCCGCCAACCCTACTGGCGAGCCGATCACCTGGCAGGGCTCATGGCGGACGCTCGACCCCGTATACGTATTCGCTCCGCGAACCGGCAACTTCGCCGCGGCGTGGAACGGGATCGCGTTCCCGCGTTTGCTGTTCAACACCGCCTTCATCGCCTTCACCGGCATGGTCGGCACGCTGCTGTCGTGCATCATGGTCGCGTACGCGTTCGCGCGCTTCCCGCTGCCGTTCAAGGGCGTGCTGTTCCTGATACTGATCGCCACGATCATCCTGCCCAAACAGGTGCTGTTGGTCCCGACCTACGCGTTCTTCGACCTCATCGGCTGGACCGGGACCTGGCTACCGCTCATCGTCCCGCACTTCTTCGCCAACGCGTTCAACGTGTTCCTGCTGCGGCAGTACTTTCTGCAACTGCCACGTGAACTCGACGAGGCCGCGATGATCGACGGCGCCGGGCCCCTGAGGATACTCACCTCGGTGATAATCCCGCAGTCGTACCCGGTGATCATCGCCGTCGCGCTCTTCCACATCGTCTTCGCCTGGAACGACTACTTCGAGCCGCTGCTCTACACCCTCGGCAAGCCGGAGCTGCAGCCCATCTCCGTGGGTATCCAACAGTTCAACTTCATCTACTCGCAGCAGCCGCACCTCATCCAGGCCACGGCCCTGCTCGGCATGATCCTGCCCGTCGCCCTGTTCTTCTTCTCGCAGCGGTTCTTCATGCGCGGCGTGGTCATCACCGGCGTCGACAAGTGAGCGCCGTTAGGTGAGAGACGTCAAAGTGAGTGCGCCCGGCTCATCAAGTGGCGGTGCGCTTCAACCGACGACCGCGGAACAGTGCTTCCTGCAGGGTGTCAACTACTGGCCCCGCCGCAAGGCGATGGGCTGGTGGGCCGATTTCGACGCTGCCGAGGTCGACGAAGAGTTCGCGCTCATCGCGTCACTTGGTCTCGAGCTGGTGCGGATCTTCCTGCTCTGGGACGACTGGCAACCGCGGCCAGACGAGGTCTCGCAGCGTTGTCTCGACGATCTCGAGACAGTCTGCGACATCGCGAGCGGCCACGGGTTGGGGCTTGACATCACCTTCTTCACCGGCCACATGAGCGGCCCGAACTGGGCGCCGCGGTGGCTGTTGTCCGACGACCCGGCGCACGCCTCGCGGCTCCAGGTGGTGAGCCGCGGCAAGGTAGTTACCGGCGGTTACCGCAACCCGTTCAGCGATCCTGTGGCGTTGGCGGCCGAAGAACTGCTGCTGCAGACCGTCGTCGGCCGCCAACGCCACAGGATCGCTGAACGGGTT
>DASROV010000175.1:0-9561 GCA_035646755.1 Trueperaceae bacterium
AGGTAGGCCCACATGTCGAGCCCGTGGCGCCGGCAGTAGAGCCACATCGCCGCATCCACGGCGGGATCATCGGTGTGATGGTGGCGATGTGGCTCTACTGCCGGCGCCACGGGCTCGACATGTGGGCCTACCTCGACGTGCTCACGCCGGTCGGAGCGCTCGGCATCATCGGCGGTCGCATCGGCAACATCATGAACGGCACCGACACCGGCGGGCGGTTGACCGACCTTGGGCTAGGCTTCACCTGGCCCGAGCCGGGCACCGCGACGCTCGGCGCGTTCGGCCGCTTCCTGTTCGGCGACGAGCTGTGGCAGTTCGCGCCGCCGGCCTGCGCGGCGGTGCCGGCCGGCCAGCCGTGCGAGGTGCACTTCACGCAGCTCTACGGCGTGCTGGTCGGCGTCATCTTGCTGGTCATCGTGTGGGCGGCCGTGAGACGGCAGACGGCCGCCGCCCAGGCCGTGGCCGCTCAAGCCGGGCTGGTTACGGCCGCGCCCGCGCAGGCTGCGAGTGCCAAGACCACGAAGGCCGCGAACGCGAAGACGCGGGCAAGCAAGGGCGGACGGGCGGGCGTCCGGCGAGAGCGGCACTTCGTGCCCAACCCCGGTTACGTCTTCTGGCTGTTCGCGTTCTGGTACTCGATCCTCAGGAGCGTCCTGGAGGAGCCGTTCCGCGACAACCCGCTGCCGTGGCAGGTGTACCTCAACGAGTCCGCTGGCATCGGCCTTTTCACCTACACGCAACTCGCCAGCATCCCGATAATCCTCGTCGCCGCCTACCTGATGCTAACGGCCGGCAACAAGACGAGCGAGCCAAGGGTGCCGAGGACGACTGGGTGACCGAGCCCAAGTCAGGAGAGCCGGGGTGGGGCAAGGACCCGGGCAAGGACCCGGGCGAGGAGCCGGGCAAGGACCCGGGCCGGGAGCCGGAGCCCGGCGCCGCGGCCGAGGCGCCGTTCAGTGTCGTGATCCTGGCCGCCGGCAAGGGCACGCGGATGCGCTCGGAGTTGCCGAAGATGCTGCACGAAGCGGCCGGTGCGCCGCTCCTCGAGCACGTGCTGCGCGCGGTCGAGCCGCTTATGCCCAGCAAGACCGTGGTGATCGTCGGTCACGGCGGGCAGCTCGTAAAGGAGCGCTTCGCCGAGCGCGCGGCGAGCGGAGACCTCGAGTTCGTCGAGCAGCGCG
This sequence comes from Trueperaceae bacterium, assembly GCA_035646755.1. Taxonomy (GTDB): domain Bacteria; phylum Deinococcota; class Deinococci; order Deinococcales; family Trueperaceae; genus DASRWD01. Next base: position 1,182 of record DASROV010000175.1, read on the forward strand.
AGCTGCTCGGCACCGGCCACGCCCTGCTTCAGGCGCGCGAGGCGCTGGCCGGAGCGCCGGGTTGCGTCGTCGTGCTCAACGGTGACGGCCCGCTGGTGGCCACCGCCACCGTAGCGGGGTTGGTGGCGGCTCAAGGCGACAGGGCGGGTATGACCCTGGTGACCAGCGTGGTGAGCGACCCGGCCGGCCTCGGACGCATCCGCCGCGACGAGCGCGGCAACGTCGTCGGCGTGGTCGAGCATAAGGACGCCACCGCCGAGCAGCTGGCGCTCAAGGAGATAAACCCGGGCATCTACGCCTTCGACGCCGACGTGTTCGAGTTCTGCTCACAGCTCAGCGACGATAACGCCCAGGGCGAGTACTACATCACCGAACTGCTCGAGTTCTACCTTCGTGCCGGGCGACCGGTGAGGGACGTGAGGGTCGACGACGAGCTGGAGATCCTGGCGGTGAACGACCGTGAGGAGCTGGCGCGCGTCGACAAGGCGCTGCGCGACCGCGCGCGCCGGCGCTGGCTCCTCGCCGGCGTCACGATGATCGCGCCCGACCAGGTGTTCATCGACGACGACGTGAAGCTCGGCCGCGACGTCGTCCTCCACCCGGGGGTGCACCTGCTTGACGGCACCAGCGTCGCCGACGGCGCGGTCGTCGGGCCGGGCGCCGTTCTCAGCGGCTGTGTCATCAGCGCGGGCGCCAGCGTGCCAGCGCACAGCGTCGCGAGGGGCAAGACGTTCTAGCCCAGTCCCGGGCGACTTTGGGCCGCGTGCACAGCTTCGCTTCGGCCATTCACCAACCGTGTGCGATGAGGCCCTCGAGCACGCCGGCCGCCGCGTAGCGCTCGGCCATGTACACGTTCCCGCGGCCCGCGATGTCGTCTAGCTCCGGCTCGTGGTTGCCGACCACAACGGCCCTTACGGGTTCGCCGCCGATCTCGGCGAGAAGCATCTCGCGGTCGTTGCCTGAGTCCCCGGCGACGACCACGCCGCGCGGGTCGATGGCCGCCATCGAAACCAGCCAGCTTGCGGCGGCGCCCTTCGAGGCTCGCGCTGGGATCACGTCGAGGAAGCTGTCGGCCGAGGCGATGAGCCTGGCCGCAAGCCCGGCGGCCTCTAGGGCCCGGCGGGCCGCCGCGGTCACCGCCTTGGCCTGCGGCGCACTTACCCGCTCGGGCTCCGCGACAGCGCCGCCGTGCGACGGGCCGCCGGTAGTTGACTTGCCGTTCAAGGTGAAGAAGTAGCTCGCCTTGAAGGCGCGTTGGGCCGCGTCGCCTTGGGGCGTGAGGCCCGCTACGCCCGTCAGTGCGGCCCGCACGCCCCGTAGGTCCCAGCCTTCGGCGATGTGGCTCGCCCAGCGCTCGTCGGCTTGGTCGGCTTCGCCGAGGTAGATCTCGCTGCCGACCGAGCAGACCAACGCGTCGGGGCTAGGCAGTCTGGCGGCCATTAGTTCGCGGCAGGCCTCCAGCGTCAGCGTGAGGTCGCGGCCGGTGGCCAGGACCAGCGCGGCCTGCCTTAGCCGCAGGCAGTCGGCCAGGGCCGCGCAGCCGCGGCCGGCCTTGGCGCCCTCAAGCAGCGTGCCGTCGACATCGCTGATGAGCACGCGGCGGCGGGCTCTCAAGCGGGCGTAGAGGGTGCCGGGCACGGTGGGCTTCCCTAGTCCTTAGCCGGGCCTAGCTCGCCCGCAGAGGCTCTGCCGCCTCGAGGCGGCGAACTGATTCCAGGTACTTGTTGGCGTGCGCGGACCACGAGTAGTGTTCGCGCACGCCGGCGATGCCGTTCTCGGAGTAGCGCTCCCACTTCTCGCGGTCGACAAGGATGCCCTTGAGGGCGGCCTGGATCTGGCCGGTATCGCGGGCGTCGATGAGTTCTCCAGACTGGCAGGTTTTGATGATCTCGGCGGGTCCGCCGTGGTCGGTGGAGACCACCGGCAGGCCCGACGAGCTCGCCTCGATAAGGGTGATCCCGAAGTTCTCGACGAGCGCGGTGTTGACGAACACCCCGCGGCGGGCGGCGACCAGCCGGTAGAGCACGGGGATGTCGGTATCGGGCTGATGCTTCTTGGGCAGCGCGAGGCGGCCGTAGAGATCGTAGCGGTCCATGGCAAGCAGCATGCCGGTGAGCACCTCACGCTCGTTCTGATCCATGGCCTCGATGTCGCCCCTTACGCCGGCGAACACCGCCAGGTTGGCGATGTGGCGCAGTTCGTTGTCTTCTCCGTAGGCTCGCACGAGGCCCTCGATGTTCTTGCGGCGATCCGGACGGCTGATGGCGAGGACGAGCGGCTTCTCTGGCTCTCGCAGGAAGCGGGCTATCTCCCGGCGCATGCGCACCCGCGCCTTGATGATGTCCTCGTCGGGCTCGAAGGCCTCGTCGAGGTCGTAGTAGTAGGGGTAGAAGCGGTCGACGTCGATGCCCGGCGGGATCACCACGAACTTGGAGTTGGCGGCCGCGTCGTAGAGCTCGTAGCCCTTCTCGACCTCTTGGCGCGTGCTCGCCACCACCAGGTCGGCGCGCCGGAGGACCTCCTCCTCGACTTCGATGCGCTGGCTGATGTTGTACTGCTCTTCGATCTCGTCGCCCGACATGCCGTCGGCGCGCAACACCCGGCGCTTGTTGCGGCCGAGGGAGTGGCCGGTGAACACGAACGGCACCTTCCACGCTGCGGCCAGGCGCGCGGCGACGTAACCGGCGTCGGCGTAGTGGCCGTGCACGATGTCGGGTGAGAGGCCCTCGGCGCGGTAATAGCGCTGAATCGACTGCACGAACTCGTCAAGGTAGGGCCACAGCAGCTCCTTGCGAGCGTAATCGTCGCCGCCGGCCCTGATGCGGATGAGGTTGGCCCGCTCGGACAGCCGCTCGAACGGTTTGGCGTAGTCGTCGCTTAGCGCGGTGTCATCGATGCGGCGGGTTATCAGGTCGACCCGCTCGACCTCGGCGAGTTCGCCGAGCGCGCGGGCAAGTTCTACGACGTACTTGGTCTGTCCACCGGTGTCCGCGTCATGGCCCAACTCGAGGTCGTGACCGCGGATGAGGCCGTGGAGGCTGAGCATGACGATGTGTAGGCGGTCGCCGCGTTCGGCATCCGGCCCGTTGTCGTTGCTCTTTACCGCTTTGGACTCGGCAGTTGGCTCACTAGTTGCCATCTCGCCTCCAGCAACCAAGGCTAACAGCGCCTCGGGTGAGAAGGCAGTCGCCCGTTGCGGGCAACCGCCCCATTGCATCAAGTTACAGACATGTGTATGCCGGCGACAAGCTGGTGAGTAGCGCGTGTTAAAGTGCCCGCTCGATGTCGCTGCTCACCAAGCCCCGCGCCGTGCTCGCGCTCGAGGACTCCACCGTCTACTACGGCTACGCCTTCGGCGCCACCGGCAAGACCGTCGGCGAGATCGTCTTCAACACCTCGATGACCGGTTATCAGGAGATCCTCACCGACCCTAGCTATCACGGCCAGATAGTCACGATGACCTATCCCCACATCGGTAACTACGGGGTGAGCGTCTACGACATGGAGTCGAACCGACCGTACGCTCGCGGGTTCATCGTGCGAGAGTTCAGCCGCATGGCGTCGAACCACCGCGCCAACCAGGACCTGCAGTCGTTCATGGAGCAGCACGGCATCGTCGGCATCGAAGGTATCGACACCAGGGCGCTAACCCGCCGCCTGCGCACCGGCGGGGTCGTCAAGGGCGTCATCTACCACGGTCAGACCGATGACGCGCTCGAGGCCGAGCTGGTGCAGGAGGCGCGCGCTCACGAGGACATCGACGGCCGCGACATGACCCCAGAGGTGACCACCCCGCTGCCGTACGCGAGGCCGACGTTCAAGCAGAACCCCCGCGTCGTCGTGATCGACTTCGGCATCAAACACTCGATCGTCTACAAGCTCGAGCAGGCCGGGGCCGAGGTAATCGTCGTGCCTGCGCAGACGACGCCGGCGCAGATAATGGCGCTCGACCCGTTCGGCCTGGTCATCTCCAACGGCCCTGGCGACCCCGACGGCCCCAAGTACGCCCACGACACCGTCTGGCAACTGCTTGGCCTACTGCCCACCTACGGCATCTGCCTCGGCCACCAGCTGCTCGGGCTGGCGGTAGGCGGCACGACCTACAAGCTCAAGCACGGCCACCACGGGGCCAACACGCCGGTGAAGAACCTCGTAACGGGCGAGGTCGAGATCACCAGCCAGAACCACAACTACGCGGTCGACCTAGCTTCGATACCGAACGGTCAGTTCGTGGCCACACACATCAACCTCAACGACGGCACGCTCGAAGGCATGGCGCACGCCCGCTACCCGGTGTTCAGCGTGCAGTACCACCCCGAAGCCAGCCCCGGCCCGCACGACGCCAGCTACCTTTTCAACCGCTTCATCGGCGAGGTGAACGCGTTCGAGGGCGCCTCGGCGCTGCCCGCGGCAGGCGTCCTCGCGCTCTAAAAGCGCCGCGGTCAGGCCCGCTGCTTGAGCCTCAGCCGAACAGCTCGTCGCTGTCGAGCCACAACGTCACCGGCCCGTCGTTGACGAGTTCGACGCTCATGTGCGCCGCGAAGCGTCCGGTCGCTACGGTCATGCCCGTCGACCTCAAGGCCGCCACGAAGCGGCGATAGAGCCGCTCGGCGGTTCCAGGCTCCGCAGCCCCGCTGAAGCCGGGCCGGTTGCCGCCTTTGACGTCGCCGTAGAGCGTGAACTGACTGACCACCAGGCACGCGCCGCCCGCCTGCTCGAGCGAGAGGTTCATCTTGCCGGCCTCGTCGGTGAACACGCGCAGCTTGCTTACCTTGGCCGCCAGGCGGTCGGCGACGAGCTCGTCATCGCGCGGCCCGACCCCGAGCAACACCAGCAGGCCGCGCTCGATCGCGCCGCTTACTTCGCCATCGACGATAACCGAGGCCCGCGTCACGCGCTGGAGCAAGGCCCTCACCAAGGGCCCCCGCGCCCGGGCCCGACGGAGAGGGCAGTCATGCTCAGAACAACGCACCCTGTTCGGCGGTGTCGATCACCAGCTTCGATCGTTTCGGCGGCAGCGTGTCGAGCGCATCCTTGAGGAGCTTCATGTCCTGCCACATCTGCCACTTCGGCGCCCCGCGCTCACGGCTGGCGTTGCGCAACAGGTAGGCGGGATGGAACAGCGGCAGCACCTTGAGCCCATGCCACACGTGCCATGTACCGCGGACCTTGGTGATGCCGCCGCTGCCTGGTAGGAAGTACTGGGTCGGGACGTTGCCGAGCGTGGCGATCACCTGCGGCCGGATGATGCGCAGCTGCTCGAGCAACACCGCTTCGCTCACGGCGACCTCGGCCGGCGTGGGGTTGCGATTGCCGGGCGGCCTGAACTTGACGATGTTGGTGATGTAGACGTCGTCGCGGCTGAGCCCTACCGATTCCAGGATGCGGTCGAGGAGCTGCCCTGCCCGGCCCACGAACGGCCTGCCGCTTAGATCTTCGTCCTCGCCCGGGGCCTCGCCAACGAAGACTACCTGCGAGTCCTCGTTGCCTTCACCGAACACCAGGTTGTCAGAGAGGTCGTTCAAAGCCGGGTCCTTCACCGCCGCCCGGCTCTCGAGTTCGGCTAACGTCACGTGCTTGGTCATACCACGGCTCCTGGCCGCGAAAGTCCGTCGGCTCAGGCGCCGTTCGGCTGCATGGCTTTGCGCTGGCTACGCACTTCGCGTCTCACCTTCGGCTCGAGCCCGATCATCAGGAAGAAGTTCTCGAGCGCGTTCTCCCGACCCTTGATCTCGGTGTGAGCATCGTCGTTGGAGCCGGTGACGAAGGGCAGCTCGCGATAGGCCTCGAGAGCCTCTTTCACGACCTCGGACGGGCTCTTGGTTTGCGCGATCTCGGAGAGGTAGCTGTACACGCCCCGCCGAGCCTCGGCGTGCCGCATGAAGGCGTCTGGATTGTCGGTCTCGCTGGCCAGCAACAGGTCTTGCTTGGCTATGCGGCGATAGTGCTTGAGGCCCCGCAGGATCTCCTCTGAGCTGAGAACCACCTTCACGTCCATCGCTGCTCCTTCCGGGGGCTGACGAGGGCCCCTGCAAGCCTGGAAAGGTGTTCGAGCCGCCGGTCGCCGCACGAATACACCGCCACGACCGTGGCAGGTCGTGGCGAAGTGGGACTAGCGACGACATCGGTGACTTAGCGCCCCTATGCCTTCATTGACCTTATAGGAATCGGCAGTCGCTCGTCGACGTCAGCGACGTCTCGCTCCAGCAGACCGCCTTGGAACCGGGTGAGGGCCGCGATCTCGGCGGCGTCGGAACGGTAACTGCAGGCATGGCACTCGAGCTCATCGAAGCCCTCGACGTAGTGGAAGCTAACCGTGTGATCGCTCCCGCAGCGCGGGCAAGGAACCTGCTCATGAAACCCTTCTGCGTCCACCGTCACCTCCGTTCCGGTTACCGAGAACTGTAGCGCAAATAGGTGGGCGGTAAATGTGCCAAGCGGTCGCCGCATGAACCAGGGTGGTTACGGCGTGGCCACGCTGCCTGCGGCGGCGAGCAGTTCCGCGGCGTGCTCGAGAGACGCGTCGGTGACGCTCCCAGACAGCATCCGCGCCAGCTCGCCCGGGCGTTCTTCGTCGCTGAGGCGGCGCACCTCCGTAAGCGTGCGGCCTCCCTGAACATCCTTGCTGACCACGAAGTGCGTGCCGGCGAACGCCGCGACCTGCGCAAGGTGCGTGACGACCAGCACCTGGCGGTCACGCGCCAGCGCTCCAAGCAGCGCGCCGACGTCGTGAGCCGCCCGGCCGCCCACGCCCGCGTCGATCTCGTCGAACGCGAGCGTCGACTGCTCGGCGCCGGTTACCAGATGCATGGCCAGCATCAGGCGCGACAGCTCGCCGCCCGAGGCGATCTGCGCCAACGGCCCGGGCGGCTCCCCGGGGTTGGCGCCGAACCTGAACTCGACGTCGTCGAGGCCCGACACCGCTGGTCGCGCGGCGGGGAGTACGGCAACCGAGAAGGTCGCGTCAGGCATGCCAAGCCTCCGCAGCAGTGGAGCGACCTCGCGCTCGAGCCGCTCGCCGGCCGTTCGCCGCGCCGCGCTCAGCTGCTCACCGGCCGCTGCGAGGCTCGCGGTAAGACTCTCGGCCTCGGTCCTCAGCTCCGCCTCGTCCTCGTCGAGGGCTCGCAGTTTGGCGCGCTCGCCTTTGGCAGTGTCGCGGAACGCCAGGACCTCCACGAGGTCGTCACCGTACTTGCGCCGCAGGTTCTCCAGCGCCGCCAGGCGCGCTTGCACGGCGTCGAGACGGGCCGGGTCGGCGTCGAACCCCTGGATGAAGGCTTCGACTTCGCTCGCGACCGCCGTGAGTGCCGTTAGGGCCGCGTCGAGGTCGTCGGCAAGTGGCCCCAAGCTGGGCGCGTACCGTAGCGCCGAGCGCAGCTCGCGCAGCGCCGTGGCCGTGAGTGCCGACGCGCTCGTCTCCTCGCCGTTGAGCGCCTCGAGAGCGTGGCTGCTGCCTAGCAGGATGCGCTCGGCGTTGCGCAACACCTCGAGCTCCGCGCCGAGCTCGGCGTCTTCGCCGACGCGCGGCTTGAGCGTGTCGATCTCCTCGATCTGGAAGTCGAGGACGTCGAGCCGCCTGGCGCGCTCCCGCTTGGCCGTCTCCACCTCACCGAGCAGCTCTCGCACCCTTGACAGGCGCTGGAAGTCGAGCCGGTACTGCTGCAGCGTGGCCAACGCCGGCTCGGGCAGCAGGCGGTCGAGCTGCGCGCGTTGCGCGCTTGGCGTCTGGAGCTCGAGCGTGCCGTGTTGGGCGAAGACCGCGATCTGCTCGCCGCAGCGCTCGGAGAGCTCGCTCACCGCTACCAGCTCGCCGTCGACCCTGGCGCTGTGCCTGCCGTTGACGGCCAGGCGCCGGGCGGCCGAAGTGAGCGCGCTGCCGGCGAACTCACCCTGCACGAGCGCGGATTCCGCGCCGGCACGCACCAGGCCGACATCGGCGCGCGCGCCGGCGAGGAGCTCGAGCGCGTCGATGACTATTGATTTGCCTGCGCCGGTCTCGCCACTTAGCACGTTGAGCCCGGGCGCGAGGTCTAGCCCGAGTTCGTCGATGATGGCGAAGTCCCGCAGCTCGAGCCTGCGTAGCACGGCATAAGTATAGGCGCAGCGAGCCTAGGGCCATGAGCGTCCTAGGCTAGAATCCGGCAATGCCAGGCAGCGCCAGCATCAGCTACGTCGAGTGCCCGCGGGACGCTTGGCAGGGCCTCACGCACGTGATACCCGGCGCGACCAAGCGGGCCCACCTGCAGGCGCTGCTGGATGCCGGCTTCGCCCGCCTCGACGTGGGGTCGTTCGTCTCGCCGCGCGCCGTGCCGCAGATGGCGGACACCGAGACCGTCATCCGTGATCTCGTCAAGCCCGCCGACGCTGAGCTCATCTGCAT
>DASROV010000176.1:0-8326 GCA_035646755.1 Trueperaceae bacterium
TGCTGAGGCTGAAGGTTATGCCGAGGTCGTCGATGAGGCGCAGGCTCTCGCGCAGGGCGTCCTCGGCGGCGACCAGCTGGCCCCGTGTCAGCGCGAACGACGCCGAGACTGCCGAGCACGTTGGAGACCATCTGCAGGTCACCGAGGTCGCGTTCGAGGGCGAGGCTCTCTTCGTAGTACGCCCAAGCGCGGTCGAAGTCGCCCTCGAACCGGTGTACATCGCCGAGGTTGTTGAGGGCGCGTGCGACCACGTCATCGAGGCCGTGCTCATGTCCAAGCCCTAGCGCTTCGAGGTAGCGCGCGCGGGCCGCCGCGTAGTCGCAGAGGTAGACGGCGCGGATGCCGAGCATCGCGTAGGTTCGCGCCTCCCCCTCGGCATCCCCCGCGCCCCGGCACAGCTCGAGACTGAGCTGCAAGAGCTCAAGGGGTGTGTCGAAGTCGAACCTGACGAACGAGACGAAGGCGTGCTGGCGCAGCACGTTGGCAAGGCGGCGAGGCTCCACGACCCCTACCTCCAACGACTCAAGGGCCGTGTACCAGCGGCCGGCCAGGTCGAGTAGGCCACGCCTTACCCAGTAGTTCGCTTGCGCCTCGACGAAGTCCGCCAGCATCTCGTAACGGCGCTCATCGAGCGCCCAGGTCATGGCTGCGGCGATGTTGGCTCGATCCTGATCAAGGCGCTCGAGCGAAGCGCCGCCGTAGGCCTCGTTCACGTGGCGGCTTGCCTCGAGAACCGTGTCAAGCACCTGAGCGGCGTGCCGGGCGCGGATCGGGCGAAGCTGAACCTCGAAGCCCGCCATGCCTTCGACAACGAAGGTTCGGAGGATCTCAGGAATCTCGAAACGGCCGTCAAGCGATTTGGCCACCATGGACTTACGGCACAAGGCGGCCAGCTCCTTGAAGCCGGCGCCAGCTACGCCCTTGGCCGCCGCCAGGTCGAACCCACCCCTGAACACCGTCAAGCGCCGCAGGCAGCCGCGTTCATTCTCCTCGAGCAGCGTCCAGCTTCGCTCGAAGACGGTGCGGATGCTGGCATGGCGCCCACCAGCATGGCGCGCTCCAGCCTGGCGGTCCGCGGCCTCGAGGATGTCCAACCCGCGTGCGACCTCCGCTGCGATGCTCGCGACCGGCATCACTGTCACCCACCCGGCCGCCAGCTCGATGGCCAAGGGGTTCCCCCCGGTAAGACGGCAGATCGCCGCGACTTGAGCCGTGTCGCGCCCGGACAGCTCGAAGCTCGCATCGACCTGGCGAGCCCGCTCCGCGAACAGCTGAAGAGCGGCGTCATCGCCCGACCGTTCGGGATCACTGAGTCCAGGGACCGAGACGACCCACTCCTCTTCCAGGCCAAGTGACTGGACCGAGGTGACAAGCAGTTGCAGCTCTGCTGCGGTCGCGAGCAGTTGGTCGAGGAGTCGAGCCTGTTCGGACAAGTGCTCGAAGGTGTCCAGCACCACGAGAAGAGGGCCGTGGCGAGCTAGTTCTGCGGCCAGTTGCTGAGGCGCAGGACCAGTGACCGGCACGGGTAGGCCGAGTGCCTGATAGAGAGCGGACAACACGCCTGACACCGAGCCGACCTGACTACAGTCGAGGACGACGACGCCACCGCCGAGTTCGCCAAGAGTCGGCGCGAACCGTTCGGCGGCGGCCAGGGCCAGCCGCGTCTTGCCGATGCCCCCCCGGCCCGGTAACCGTCACCAGGCTTCTGCGCTCTACCACCAACAGACGCCTTAGCAACTCGAGCTGGGCGTCCCGCCCTAGTAGCCGAGTTCTCGTCAGCCCCGGCGGAAGCGTAGGTGAGGGTGCCAGCAGCCTCGCCTTGAGGCGGTCTCGAGCGGCGGCAGGCGTGCGCGCGGGCTCCAATCCAAGGACTTCCGCGTCGGGTAGCAACTTGTCGGCAAGCGGCTCACCGCTGGCGAGCAGCAGGTCGTGTGCCTCGACTAGTTGCTCCGGCCCCAGCGTGGCGGCGTCGGTTATGGCAAGCACGTCGGCGACTAGTGCCCCCGCTGCCTTCAACGATCCGGTCACAGCGGCGGTTCGGGCTTGCGAAAGGTAGTGCGCCTGGACCTTCCGAGCCAGGTCGTCGCCCTTCGCCTCGATCCACTCGAGCAACTCCTCGCTCGGCCCGACGACGTCGACGCCGTCGAGGAAACGACCCTGGTAGAGCTCGCTCACGCCGGCGTGATCGCCTGACGCTAGCGCCGTTCGCAGCTCGACAACATCACAAGGAAGGCTCGTGGCCAGTCGCTGGCCGTCGACGGCCAGGGCGGCCACCGCACGTTTGTTCAGCCTCGAGACGGTGACGGAGAGGCGGTTGAGCGGATCTGAAGCGAAAGGCCAGAACAAGGTGGCAAGGCGTTTACGTGGCTGTGGACCCTCGAGCGCGAGGAAGGCAAGCAACAGAAGCGGCTTCTGGTGCGAGTAGTTGGCGCCAGATAGAGCGAGGGAACCGAGAGTCTTAAGTCGCTGCACGCGATGCCAATCGGAGTGGGGTTTCTCACACGATACACATCCAGATGTCATGTCGGCCGACGGATGACACACCGAAGACAGGGTCGTTTTCGCATCATCAGTTCGCCTTCGTGGCGTAGCGGGCGGAACGGAACGCATCAGCCGCCGGCGCGCGCCACGTGGAATCAAGCTTGGAGGAGGAAGTGATGGACAGAACGAGACGACAGGCGCGTGCCCCGTTATGGGGGCTCGTGATCACCTTGGTGCTGCTCGTCGGCGGCTGCGGACAAGCGCCACCGGCGCTGCAGGTGTCGATAGTCAGCGCCGTGGCTACCAGCCAGACGTCGGTAGCCGTTACCTTTAGCGGCGCCGTCAACGACGCCGCGAAGCTGGCCGAGAACTACGTGATCACTGGACCGGCTGGCGTCTCCCTCGGAGTCATCGCGGCCTACCCTGGCGAGGACGGTATAACGGTCAACCTCGCCACCGAACCGCAGCAGCTGGTGAAGTATCAACTGAGCGTCAAGAACGTCGCCTTGGGCGCGGCAACCGCCGGTGGCACGCTCCAAGCGCAAGGAGGCTTCGGTGGTTCGGGTGAGGTTGCCCCTATCGTCGCCAGCGCCATCGCCCTCAGTAACACTGAGGTGCTCGTCACCTTCGCCGACCCCACGAGCGCCAAGCTGCAGGAGATGGGCGATGGCGCGATCAACATCGCCTACTACGAGATCGCCGAGCCCAGCCTCGAGATACTTGGCGCGGCGTTCGCGCGCCGCCGAACATCTGGCCGGGTTGCTGGCGCCTTACCGCCCAGACGACCTCACCACCGTCCTCCTGACGGGCGAGCTCGGCAAGGTCGATGACCGCGTTGAATGCCGAGTGTCCACTTCCGACGACCAACGTCCGCATGCCTGCGTAGGCCCAACGCTCGATCCCGAGCACGTCGGGCACGCGGTAGCTGATGCGCGCGACGTGCGCTCGCTCACCGGCGGCCGGCACCCCGCCAGAACCCAGCGGGTTGGGCCCAGTCCAGGTTCCTGTCGCGTCGATTACTGCCCGTGCCAGCAGCCGGTGTTCGCCGTCTGGCCCCTCGGCGACAACCTGGAAGGGCGCCTGGTCACGGCCCGTGGTCTTCAGGCGATCGAACCCGAGCCGCGTCACCGCGATGACACGGTGCTCGAACCGCAACGCCGGGGCTACCTCGGGCAGGGCGGCCAACGGCTCGAGCAGGCGCCCAACCAGCTCGGCGCCGGTCGGATGCGACTCGGGGTCGGGTGCGCGCCAACCGTGTGCGTCAAGAAGGCGCCTGGCTGCGGGGTCGACGAGGTAGCGCCACGGCGAGAAGAGGCGCACGTGGCCCCAGCTCCTGACGCTGGTGCCGACGCCGACGCCGGCTTCGAGAACGAGCGCCGCTTGGCCGCGGGCGTGGAGCTGCACAGCTGCCGCGAGACCTATCGGGCCAGCGCCGATGACGATCACGGGAAGGTCGTTTTCAGGGTGAGCCAATTGATTGGTTCTCATGGGAGTCCTCTCGAGTTGGCCGCAGAATATGCGACACATCGATTGCTGTCAATGTGTTCGTATCGCGCTGTGACGAGGACCTGGCCGGGGGCGAATCCGGACTTGGGCACCTGGACGCAAACATCTATATCGACTACCATCGATACATGACGTCACTGCCTGACCAGCTCAAACTGCTCGGCGACCCGACCAGGTACAAGATCCTGGAGTTCCTCGCTGAGCCCGTGCAGGCCTGTTGTAGCCGTGATGATGGGGTGTGCGGCTGTGATCTCGAGGCCTACCTCGACCTCTCGCAACCGACAGTCAGCCATCACATGAAGCAGCTGGTCGAGGCCGGGTTGGTCTCCGCGGAACGTCGTGGCCGCTGGGTCTACTACGCTCTTGCCCCCGGCGCCCTGCGCGAGCTCTCCGCCGGCTTGGAGCGCCTGGCCGTCGCGGCCGAACTCGGGGCCGCGGCCACGGCCACGGCCACGGCCACAGCAGCAGCGTAGCCACAGCGAGTGCAGCCGCGACACCCGAAGCATCAGCGCCAGCCGCGTAAGCGAAGTACCGCTCGCGACGCCGCAAGCACTCCGTGTAGGCGACCTTTCGCTCGTCGAGCAAGTCTGGCCACACACTGACGGTGTGAAGCGCATGTGGGCCACCATCAAGGAGGCGGTGAAGGGCTTCGGCCAACACAAGGTGCCGAGGTCGGCGGCTGCCCTCTCCTACTACACCCTGTTCTCGCTCGCCCCACTGCTGGTGATAATCATCGCGGTCGTCGGGCTGATCTACGGTTCGGAGGAAGCCCGCAGTCAACTCGTGACACAGTTGCAGAACGTTGTCGGCCCCGACGCAGCCGGCCTGGTTCGCACGATTATCGAACGGACCCAGCAGACCGGCTCGGGCGTGGTGGCGACGATCATCGGCGTTGCCACCTTGCTGCTTGGCGCCACCGGCGCCTTCGTGCAGTTGCAACGCGCGCTCAACGAGATCTGGGAAGTGCCAAGGGGCGCCAAACGAGGCGTCATGCGCACGGTGATGATGCGACTCAAGGGCCTGTTGATGGTGCTGGCGATGGGCCTGGCCGCCCTGCTCGCCGTAGCGCTGCAAGGGGTCTTGCGCGGGGTGTCATCTAACTTCGACGACCTGCTCCCCGGCGCCGACTGGCTTTGGTTCGTCGCCAACCTACTGCTGAACCTCGGCATCTTCACGCTCGTCTTCGCGGCGTTGTTCAAGTTGGTTCCCGACGCCGAGATGGGTTGGGGGGAGGTCTGGCGGGGAGCCTTCTTTACGGGCGTGCTGTTCCTCATCGGGCAACTTGCACTCGGCTACTACCTGACCACCGCGGGGGTGAGCTCGACCTACGGCGCCGCCGGCACGCTGGTTATCCTGGCGCTGTTCGTTTACTACTCCGCGCAGATCATGCTGTTCGGCGCGCAGTTCACCCGAGTCGACACCCTGGGCAGCCGCAGGCGACGGGGCCAGAGTGAGCGCTTCGCGAGGAAGCCATAACCGAAAAAGGTTACCTTCATATCAGGTGATTCACGCTTGAACCCGCTTGCTTATTCTCACACCACCAACCGTCGCCCGGCAGCCATGTCGCCTTGGAGATAGACCCTTCCGCCCGCGCGGAGCTGTTGGCCAGTGTGCCGACCTTCGCCGACCTCGACGCCGGCACGCTGCGCTCGTTGGCGACCGAGCTCGACGAGCAGCGCCTGGCCGACGGCGACGTGCTGATGCGCCAGGGGGAGCAGGGCGAGGCGCTTTACTTCGTGACCAGTGGCGAGCTAGAGGTGGCGGTAACGGGCAGCAGCGGCCGCCCCGTGATCGTCGACAGCCTGCGCGTCGGCGCGGTCATCGGCGAGATGGCGCTGTTGGCAGGCAACCGGCGTTCGGCCACGGTAACGGCACGAGGGCCGGCCTCAGTCGCCCGCTTCTCTCGTGCCGCCTTCGACCGGCTGGCCGAGAACCGCCCCGGTCTGCGGGAGCGCGTGATCGCTTCGATTACCCCTCGACTCGAGCGTGTCCAGCTCGCCGCGGTCCTCGAGCAGTGGTTCGGCGTCGGCGGCGACGATGACCAAGCCATCCACAATCTTCAGGAGGCGACCGACTGGCTGAGGGTCCCGGCCGGCGGCACGCTCTATCGCCCCGGTGACGAGGCCGACGGCATGTACATCGTCGTTAGCGGCCGCCTCCACGTAAGGCCGAGCGAGGAGGAGGGCACGCTCGGCTACACGGTCGGCCGCGGCGAGAGCATCGGCGAGCTGGGTGTGTTAGGCGGTGGGCGCCGTAGCCAGACGGTCGAGGCCGTTCGTGACAGTCATCTGCTCCACGTACCAGCGGCGGTGGTCGAAGCGTACCCAGCGGTGATGGGGCGTATCGCCCGGACGGCGGTCGCCCGCCTCACCACGCCCCTCAGGCCCGACCATCACGGCAACGGGCTCAGCACGCTGGCACTCGTTCCGGCACATCGGGCGGCGCCGGTTCGCGAGGTAGTGGCCCTCCTCGAGCCAGTGTTGCGGGGCAGCGGCCAGACGCTGGTCCTTGACGAGGCCTCAGTAAGCAACGCCTTCGGCGGCTCGTTGCCGGAGCGCGGCTCGGCGCTTGACGCTTCGCTCACGCACTGGCTTAACGAACTCGAGGCCGAGAACGACTACCTCATCCTCCTCGGCGACGCCGGGGACAGCGCCTGGGCCGAGCGCTGCCGCCGACAGGCCGATGTCGTGCTGCTGGTGGCCGCTGCCGGCGCCCCGCCCTCCGAAGGCGTAGTGCCCGCCCCTCCTGGAGCGCAGTTGGTGCTACTGCAACCGGCAGGCACAGAACGTCCGATTCAGACCGCCGCTTGGCTCGAGCGCACCGGCGCTACCGAGGTGCATCACGTGCGCGCTGGCGACGGCTACGGTGCGCCGCGGCTGTTCCGCCGCTTGACTGGCCGCGCGGTCGGGCTGGTGTTCAGCGGCGGCGGCGCGCGCGGCTACGCACACATCGGCCTGCTGCGGGCGATCGAGGAGCTCGGCATCGAGATCGACATGGTCGCGGGCACCAGCATGGGCGCGCTCATCGCCGGGGCTTACGCGTTGAGCAACAGCCAGGAGTTCGTCGAGCGCGGCGCGGTGATGTTCGGCGACCGCAAGAGGCTCATCGATCGCACCCTGCCGGTGGTTGCCCTCACCAAATCGCACGGCGTGACGCAGACCTTCATGTCGATCTTCGGCGACGTACGCATCGAGGACCTGTGGATGCCGTTCGTGTGCGTAAGCGCCAACCTGTTCGAAGCGGTGCCGGTCGAGCATCGCAGCGGCCTGGTCTGGGAGGCCGTGCGGGCGAGTACCGCCATCCCCGGCATCTTCACGCCGTTCGTCAAGGACGGTGCGCTCTTGGTCGACGGCGCGGTGATGAACGCCTTCCCCGTCGACCTCATGCGTGAGCTCGTCGGCGAGGGCACCGTGATCGCCTCGAGCACGATGGCGAAGAGCCCGCCGCGTGACGGGTACGACTTCGGGCCGAGCGTGTCGGGGTGGGAGGCGCTCGCCCAGTACCTGCGACCGCGCAAACGTCGCAGGCGCTACCCGACGATGATCAAGACCCTCATGGAGGCGACATCGGTCGGGTCCAAGCACCAGAGCACGACTACACGCACCATCGCGGACCTGGTCATCGAACTGCCGGTCAAGGACTTCGGCAAGCTGGAGTTCCATCGGCACGAAGAGCTAGTCGAACTCGGTTACCAGCACGCGCTGGCGGCGTTGCGTCAATGGTTGGCCGACGGGGCGCTGGCCGCTCCCGGATGAGCCCGGTGTCAGCGACAGTCTCCCCAATCTGACGTCACGCCTACATCACGCTGACTTCCCTAACCTCGCGACGAGCCCGGGTACTCCGGGTATCGATTAGGGGAGGGAACAAGCATGAGAACGCGCATAAGGCTCGCAGCCGTAGCGGCCGTACTCATCGCGCTCGTCATCACCATGGCCAGCGCCCAGGTCAACCTGACGTTCGAGAAATCGTCAGTCGGCGACGGTGTATGGATGGGCACCGTATCCGGCGACGTAACCGGTCAACTCGTCACGACGTTGATGGCCTCCGACCAATCGCAGCCCGTATGGAAGATCGTCTTCTACTGGATCGTCCTCGCCGACGACCCCTCCCAGTCGTTCATTGCCCGCATGACCGGCACACTTGACACCACCACAGGGGCGGTCACGATGGCTGGCAGGGTCATCGACGGTTACCAGGCCGGTGCCAGGGTCAGGGAGGTCGGCCAGCTGCAGAACGCCGAGAACTCGAGCTTCATTGGCACGATCCGGGTCGTTGCCGAAATCGACCCGTACGCCGAAGAATGAGCCTCCACGTCGATGACCACGATCAGGCACCGCGA
>DASROV010000177.1:0-19754 GCA_035646755.1 Trueperaceae bacterium
TAACGGCCGTGACGAAGTAAGTAGGCGAAACTGGTGGTCCTCTGACCTCGAGGGACCCTTTGCGCACCAGCCAGCCACGGCCCCCGGGCGCCGCGCGCGCCAAGCTGCGGGCCCCTGGGCCGTAACCCGGACGCTTTACTAACGCGGGCGAGACCTGCTAGGCTCCTAAGATTGGGAGGCCATCATGGCCAGTGACGTTCGAATCAAATTGCTGCTCGAGTGCACGGAGTGCAAGCGCCGCAATTATGCGACCAACAAGAACCGGCGCAATACTCAAGCGAAGCTCGAACTGCGCAAGTACTGCCCGTGGGAGCGCAAGCACACGGTCCACAAAGAGGTTAAGGTCTAAGCGCGATGTTCCAGGGATTCTTGCAATACCTTCGCAACTCACGCGCTGAACTTGGCCGCGTTACTTGGCCGACCCGCAAAGAGGTAATCCAATCAACGGAAGCCACCTTGTTGTTTGTTCTCATCACCGCGCTCTTCCTGCTCGTGGCCGACGTGACGCTAGGCAACCTGATAAAGCTGATCATCTAAGCACAGCCCAAATTCGGGTATCACAGTACCCGCGAGCACCGTCGACCAACAGTTCAAGAGCCGAGGGAAACCTGAATGAGCATCGAGTGGTACGCCGTCCACACTTACGTTGGGCACGAAGAGAAAGCCAGGGAGAACATCCTCAACCGGGCGCGGTCGCTCGGCATGGCGGACAGTATCTACCAGGTCGTAGTGCCAACTGAGGTGACGGTCGAGCACGTCGGCGGTGGCAAGAAGGAAGACGTCCGCCGCAAGCTTTTCCCCGGCTACATCTTCGTCCAGATGGACCTCGGCGACAACCCCGACGAGCCGAACGAGTCCTGGGAAGTGGTCCGCTACACTCCCGGCGTCACCGGCTTCGTCGGCACCAACACCAGGGCCATCCCGCTCTCCCCGGAAGAGGAGGGCAGGATGCTCGCCACCATCGGCGTCACCGGGTCGCGCGAAGCGCCCAAGGTTCGCATCACCTTCAACGTCGGTGAGATGGTGCAGGTGACCGGCGGGCCGTTCGCCGACTTCACCGGTGTGGTGTCCGAGGTTAACCCCGAGCGCGGCAAGGTCAAGGTCCTGGTGTCGATCTTCGGACGCGAGACCCCCGTCGAGCTCGACTTCTCTCAGGTCGTTCGCGCTTAGCCGAAAGGCGCGGCGCCCGACGTCGACGTCGGGCGCCGCCTTCAAGGCGTGCGCCGGCAAACAGCGTTTCACCCCGCGGTGGGCCAAACCGTGGGGGAGCTAAGGAGGAACAATGGCCAAGAAAGTAGCAGGCATCGTGAAGCTCCAGCTTCCGGCCGGTGTGGCGACCCCCGCCCCACCAGTCGGCCCGGCTTTGGGGCAGTACGGCGCCAATATCATGCAGTTCGTCAAGGAGTACAACGCCGCCACGGCCAGTCAGGCCGGCGCGGTGGTGCCCGTGGAGATAACCATCTACGGCGACCGCTCCTTCACCTTCATCACCAAGACCTCGCCGGCCAGCTACCTAATCAAGAAGGCGGCCGGCATCGACAAGGGCTCGGGCGTGCCGCAGAAGGACAAGGTCGGCAAGCTCACCTGGGCGCAGTGCCTGGAGCTCGGCCGCCAGAAGATGTCCGACCTCAACGCCGCTGACGAGGTCGCTGCCGCGAAGATCATCGCCGGCACGGCCCGGTCGATGGGCGTAACCATCGAGGGAGGACCCGACAGTGCCTAAGCGCGGCAAGCGTTACACCACGCTCGAGGGCAAGGTCGACCGCGACAAGACCTACAGCCCCGAGGAGGCGGCCGCACTCGTCAAGGAGCTGGCCACCGCCAAGTTCGACGAGACCATCGAGGCCCACTTCCGGCTCGGCATCGACCCGCGCAAGTCCGATCAGAACGTGCGTGGCACCGTCGCCCTGCCTCACGGCACCGGCAAGAGCATTCGCGTCCTGGCCATAACCCAGGGTGACGGCGTCGCCGCCGCCGAAGCCGCTGGAGCCGACGAGGTCGGCGGCTCCGAGGTCGTCGAGAGGATCCTGGGCGGTTGGCTTGACTTCGATGCCGTCGTCGCCACGCCCGACATGATGGCCCTGGTCGGCTCCAAGCTCGGCCGCGTACTCGGCCCCCGTGGGCTGCTGCCCAACCCCAAAGCCGGCACCGTCGGCAGCGACATCGGCGCCATCGTCCGCGCCCTCAAGGCCGGCCAGATCGAGTTCCGCAGCGACAAGACCGGCGTGGTGCACGCGCCCATTGGTAAGGCCAGCTTCGGGCCCGAGCAGCTCGTCGAGAACCTCGGCGCGCTGAAGTCGGCGGTCGAGGCAGCCAAGCCCGAGGCGACCAAGGGCCAGTATCTTAAGACCGTCTTCATCACCTCCACCATGGGACCCAGCGTCAGAGTGGCGCTCGGCGGCGCCCGAGTAGAGGCTTGAGCGAGGCATCCCGGTGCGCGGCGCGAGCTAGCACCTCAGGCGTTGGAGACAGCAGGGGCCCGCCAGGCTTAAAGATCCTGCCGAGGCGTTGACGGTCGGTCTTCTTAAGTTAGGAAGACAACCGCGCTGCGTTTCGCGGCTAAGTCTTGCGGCCAGTAAAGCCGCGGACGGTTTCTAGTGTTCACGAGAGGTAACCATGGCTAACCCCAGGAACGAAGCGGTTGTCAGCCAGCTGCGCGAGCAGTTAGGCGGCGCCCAGACGTTCTTCCTGGTGGACTATCAGGGGCTCTCTGCCGGTGAGTTCGGCGCGCTGCGCGCGAAGGTGCGCGCGGCCGGCGGGCGGATCTTCGTCGCCAAGAACACCTTGATAAACGTCGTGCTCAAGGAGCAGGGCATCGAGGAGTTCGCAGGCGTGCTTACCGGGCCGACGGCCCTGGTCCTGGTGGGCGAGGACATGGTGGCGCCCGTAAAGGCGATCACCGACTTCGCCAAGGACCACCCGAAGGAGCTGCCCGTTTCGAAGGGCGGCCGCCTCGAGGGCAACACGCTCGGCGCAGACGCGCTCACGCGCGTGTCCAAGCTGCCTTCCAAGCAGCAGGTGCAGAGTCAACTGGTCGGACTGCTGCTCGCCCCCATGCAACAACTGGTCGGCGTGCTCTCGGCTCCACCGCAGAAGTTAGTGACAGTACTCAACAACTACGCAGATAAGAAGAAGGAGGAATAGCGATGGCTTTCGATAAGCAAGCGATGATGAACCAGCTAAGCGGACTTACCGTTATGGAGCTGGTCGACCTGGTTGACGGGCTCAAAGAGTCTTGGGGTGTAGAGGCCGCAGCCGCCATGCCGATGGGCGCTATGATGGCCGCCCCCGCCGCCGGTGGCGAAGCCGCCGCGGCGGAGGAGCAGACCGAGTTCACCGTGGTGATCACTGCGGCTGGCGACAAAAAGCTCCAGGTGATCAAGGAAGTTCGCGCGATAACCAACCTCGGCCTCAAGGAGGCCAAGGAGTTGGTCGAGGCGGGTGGCACCGTCGTCGAGAACGTCGGCAAGGACGAAGCCAACGACGTCAAGACCAAGCTGGAAGCCGCGGGCGCCACCGTCGAGGTCAAGTAAGAGCTAGTTTGATCAGCTCGCATCAGGATGCACCAGGAGGTCGGTGAAGCAACGACGCCGTAACCTCAGCGCTCGGCCGATGGCCACGCCCCAACCCCGAAGCACACGCTGCGAGGAAGGGTGTGGCCGTGCGGCCGTCGTTTGGCCAGCCACGATACCTGCCGGCCCTAAACGCCCTGCTACCATCGAGAACGCTATTTTGACCCAGGAGCGATCCTTTTTCCAGACCAACGCTCAACCCCGACCGATGGACCCGGTAAGGCCGCATGGCCAAGCCGCTCTCACTGCCCACGGCACCCCAATTGAAGCCGTCGGCATCGTCCAGGTCGTGTCTCGTTTCTCGACCGTAAGCGGGCGCACGGGCGCACGCCACAGTGACAAGCCAAGCAGCGACAAGCCAAGCAGTGACAAGCCAAGCAGTGACAAGTCAAGACTCAGCCCGAAGGCGGAGGGATGAAGATGCGCGAACTACGTAGCTTCGGCAGGATCAAGGAAGTCATCGAGCTTCCGAACCTGACCAACATACAGATAACCTCTTACGACAGCCTGTTGCAGAAGGACAAGACCCCGGAACAGCGCGAGGACGTCGGTCTGCAGGCCGCGTTCCGCGAGGTGTTCCCGATCGACGAGACCGAGCGCGGCCGCCAGACCGACCTCGTCCTCGACTTCCTCGAGTACCGACTCCAACCGACTGAGTACGGTCCCGACGAGTGCAGGGAGAAGGACCTCACCTACCACTCCGGGCTGTTCGCCAAGCTGCAACTGGTCCACAAGGACACCGGCCTCATCAAGGAGGACGAGGTGTTCCTCGGCGACCTGCCGCTGATGACCGAAGACGGCAGCTTCGTCATCAACGGCGCCGACCGCGTCATCGTCTCCCAGATCCACCGCTCGCCCGGCGTCTACTTCACCGGCGCGCAACTGCCCGACGGCAGCTGGCGCTACACAGCGAGCATCATCCCCATGCCCAAGCGCGGCCCCTGGATCGAGGTCGAGTTCGACAACGCCGGCGTGCTGTGGATGAAGGTGAACAAGCGCAAGTTCCCGTTCACCCTGCTGCTGCGGGTGCTCGGCTACGCCGACACGCAGATCCGCGACCTCTTCGCTGGCCACGAGACCATCATCGACACCACCTTCGAGCACGAAGGGGCGAGCGGGATCACGCCGGACGAGGCACTGCTACGCCTGTTTACGGTCTTGCGGCCTGGCGACCCTCCTAAGGTCGACAAGGCTACCCAGTACCTCTTCGGCCTGCTTGCCGACGCGCGTCGCTACGACCTCGGCGACGCCGGGCGCTACAAGATGAACGACAAGCTCGGGCTCGACCACACCTCGAACACCCTGCTCGGCTACGACGGTGAGCGCTTCGTCGACCACGGCCTGGTGCCAACACTGCAGTACCTCGTCAACCTCCAGGCCGGGGTCGAAGGCTACGAGGCCGACGACATCGACCACCTCGGCAACCGCCGCATCCGCACCGTCGGCGAGCTCGTCGCTGACCAGATCCGCGTCGGCCTCGGCCGCATGGCGCGCGGCGTGCGCGAGCGCATGCTGCTAGGCAACCCCGACGCCGCCACCCCGCAGAAGCTGGTGAACAGCCGACCAATAGTCGCGGCACTTCGCGAGTTCTTCGGTCGCAGCCAGCTCAGCCAGTTCAAGGACCAGGTGAACCCGCTCTCCGAGCTGCGCCACAAGCGCCGCATCTCGGCCCTGGGGCCGGGCGGCCTCACCCGCGAGCGCGCCGGTTTCGACGTGCGTGACGTGCACCGCACGCACTACGGGCGCATCTGCCCGATCGAGACGCCAGAGGGCGCCAACATCGGCCTCATCACCTCACTGGCCAGCTTCGCGCAGGTTAACGAGCTCGGTTTCATCGAGGCGCCGTACCGCCGTGTAGTTGACGGCCGCGTCACCGACGAGGTCGTCTACGTCACCGCGCACGAAGAGGACAAGCACACCATCGCTCAGGCCAACACGCCGCTCAACGACGACGGCACCTTCGCCGTCGACACCATCGTCGCGCGCCGGCTCGGCGACCCGTACTTCGTCACCGCCGACGAGGTCGACATGATGGACGTCTCGCCAAAACAGGTGATCTCGGTCCCGACCTCGCTCATCCCGTTCCTCGAGCACGACGACGCCAACCGCGCGCTCATGGGCTCGAACATGCAGTCGCAGGCCGTCCCGCTCATCAGGTCCGAAGCGCCGTTCGTCGGCACCGGGGTCGAGGAGCGCGTCTCGCGCGACTCGGGCACCGTGGTGCTCGCCACCGCGCCAGGCACCGTCACCTACGTCGACGCTAACCGCATCGTCACCGAGGGCGCCAAGGGCGTGGAGACCGAGTACCTGCTCACCCGCTTCCAGCGCTCGAACCAGAACACCAACCTCAACCAGAAGCCGGTAGTGGGTCTCGGCGACAAGATCGCCAACGGCCAGGTGATCGCCGACGGTCCGGCCTCGCAGGTAGGTCGCCTCGCGCTCGGCCAGAACGTGCTCATCGCGCTGATGCCCTTCGACGGCTACAACTTCGAGGACGCCATCGTGCTCTCCGAGAACCTCGTGCGCCGTGACGTGTTCACCAGCGTCCACATCGAGAAGTTCGAGAAGGAGGCGCGCGACACCAAGCTCGGCCCGGAGAAGATCACCCGCGACATCCCCGGCCTGTCGGAGGCTGCGCTGCGCGACCTCGACGAGGACGGCGTGGTGCGAATCGGCGCCGAGGTCCGCCCTGGCGACATCCTCGTCGGTCACACAAGCTTCAAGGGCGAGAAGGAC
Source organism: Trueperaceae bacterium (assembly GCA_035646755.1). Classification (GTDB taxonomy): domain Bacteria; phylum Deinococcota; class Deinococci; order Deinococcales; family Trueperaceae; genus DASRWD01. The sequence goes on from DASROV010000177.1 coordinate 6,309, forward strand.
CCGACCCCGGAGGAGCGCCTGTTGCGCTCGATTTTCGGCGAGAAGGCCAAGGAAGTCAAAGACACCTCGCTCAAGGTTCCGCCCGGTGACGGCGGCATCGTGCTGCGCACTGTAAGGTTCCGGCGCGGCGACCCCGGCGTCGAGCTGCGGCCCGGCGTGCAGGAGATGGTGCGCGTCTACATCGCCCAGAAGAGGCGCCTCATCGAAGGCGACAAGCTCGCCAACCGGCACGGCAACAAGGGCGTGGTGGCGAAGATCCTGCCGCCCGAGGACATGCCGTACCTCGAGGATGGCACACCCGTCGACGTCGTCTTCAACCCGCTTGGCGTGCCCTCGCGCATGAACCTCGGGCAGATCCTCGAGACCCACCTGGGCATGGCGGCCCTCAAGAACGGTGTCTCCTACATAACCCCGGTCTTCGACGGCGCCAACGAGCACGAGATCAAAGACCTGCTCGAAGCGACGGCTGTAAACGACCTTCAGGCCAACAAGGAAGCCGGCCTGGCCGAAGACAAGCGCGAGCTGCAGGTCTACCGGCGCGCGGCCAAGCTCGGTGTGCTGCCCGAAGGCCTCGACGCCGACGAGGCGCACAAGCGCCTGTCGCGCACCGGCAAGTCGGTGCTGTTCGACGGCCGCACCGGCGAGGCAATCGACGCCCCGATCGTCGTCGGGATCATGTACATCATGAAGCTCTACCACATGGTCGAGGACAAGATGCACGCCCGCTCGACCGGCCCATACTCGCTCATCACCCAGCAGCCGCTCGGTGGCAAGGCGCAGTTCGGCGGCCAGCGGCTCGGCGAGATGGAAGTGTGGGCGCTCAAGGCGCACGGCGCCGCCCACACGCTGCAGGAGATGCTCACCATCAAGTCAGACGACATCGACGGTCGTAACGCCGCCTACGAGGCAATCGTCAAGGGCAACGACGTCCTGGAGCCGACGATCCCCGAGTCGTTCAAGGTGCTGGTGAAGGAGCTTCACTCGCTCGGCCTCGACGTCAAGGTGCTCGACGCCGACGACAAGCCCGTGAACATTTTCGATGAATCAGGGAGGCACTGGTGAGCGATTTCCGCGCAGGAAACGCCGGCCGCGAAGGCTCGCGCATGAGGGAACAGCAGAGGGAGTTCACGCAGGTCCAGATCGGCATCGCGTCTCCCAAGACCATCCGTGACTGGAGCTACGGCGAGATCACCAAACCGGAGACCATCAACTACCGCACGCTCAAGCCCGAGCGCGACGGCCTCTTCGACGAGCGCGTCTTCGGGCCAGAGAAGGACTGGGAGTGCGCGTGCGGTAAGTACCGTGGCCAGCGCTTCGCCGGCAAGACGTGTGAACGCTGCGGCGTCGAGGTCACTCGCGCCACGGTGAGGCGCTACCGCATGGGCCACATCGAACTGGCCACGCCCTGCGCCCACATCTGGTACGTAAAGGACATCCCCAACAAGGTCGGGGCGCTGCTCAACCTCTCCACCGCCCAGCTCGAGCAGGTGCTCTACTTCGCGAAGTACATCGTCACCGACCCGCAGGACGCGCGCCTCAACGACAAGCCGCTCAAGCGCGGCGACCTGCTTAGCGACGAGGAGTACCGCCAGCTTCGTTACGGCATGCAGGAGACCTACACCGTCTCCGGCGGCGAAGACGCCGTGGTGGGTGACGGTGAGTCGGTCGAGCAGGGCCAGCAGCTCGCCAAGGGCGTGAAGGCCAAGATCCCCGGCATCGCGCAGTACCGCTTCCCGCGCCGCATCCGCCTCGACTACCAGGAGTCGCGCGACGCACGCCTCATCCTCCCCAAGAAGGACTTCATCGAGGAGGAGACGTACAAGGGCGGGCAGCCGATCGCCGAGCTTAGCGCCGACCTCGTGATCACCAGCGAGAACGAGGGTGTCGTCGAGCTGCTGCCGATCGGCAACGACGGCGGCATCATCTCGATCCGCGACGTCGACTCCGAGGAGGTGCTCGTCTCCTACCTGGTTCCGGCCGGCATGGAACCGACGGTCACCGGCGGCGAGTTCGTCGAGGAGGACGCCGAATTGGCGCGCGCCGTAGCGGGCGCCACGCTTACCGTGCCGCAGGGCGCGAACGCCTCGGTGCGCGCGTCGAAGGCGAAGAACAACGTCACCACCGCGACCCTGAAGGTCGACTGGGCCCGCTCAGACACTCACGAGACCAACCCGACGATGCACGTCCTCGTCGGTGACGGCGCCCAGGTACAGCCGGGCGACAAGGTCGTGGGCGCCATCGACGCCGCTCAGGAGATCGTCGCTGCCGCGGCCGGCACCGTCCACCTTTCGCATCCGGCCAGCATCATCGTGTCGCGCGCGCGGGTCTACCCGTATCAGGACGAGCCCATCGCCGTCAACGGCGACCGCGTCAAGCGGGGCGACGACCTGGCGGACGACGGCGCCGTCAAGTCCGACATCGAGGGTCGTGTCGAGATCGACCTCGTGCGCCGCCAGGTGCGCGTGATCGAGAGCTACGACTTCGACGCCACGATGGGCGCAGAGGCAATACGCGAGCTGCTCGAGTCCCTCGACCTGCAGGCCCTCGAGGCCGGACTCGTTGAGGAGATGAAGTCGCCGAGCCGCCATAAGCGCGCCAAGGCCCGCAAGCGTCTGGAGATCACCAGGGCCTTCCTGCACTCCCACAACGAGCCGGCATGGATGATCCTCGACGTCGTGCCGATCATGCCCCCCAGCCTGCGCCCCATGGTGCAGGTCGAAGGCGGGCGCTTCGCGACGAGCGACCTCAACGACCTCTACCGGCGCCTCATCAACCGCAACAACCGCCTCAAGAAGCTGATGCAGCAGGGCGCCCCTGACATGATCGTGCGCAACGAGAAGCGCATGCTGCAGGAGGCCGTCGACGCCCTTATCGACAACGGCCGCCGCGGCAGCGCCGTTGTGCACCCCGGCTCCGATAGGCCGCTTCGCAGCCTCACCGACCTGCTCGGCGGCAAGCAGGGTCGCTTCCGTCAGAACCTGCTCGGCAAGCGCGTCGACTACTCCGGCCGCTCGGTGATCGTCGTCGGCCCGCAGCTCAAGCTGCACCAGTGCGGCGTACCCAAGCGCATGGCCCTCGAGCTGTTCAAGCCGTTCCTGTTCAAGAAGCTCGAGGAGCGCGGGCTGGCCAACAACATCAAGAGCGCCCGCAAGAAGCTCGAGCGCTACCGTGACGTGCAGGACGAGGTCTGGGACGCTCTCGAAGAGGTAATCGCCGACAAGGTAGTGCTCCTCAACCGCGCCCCGACGCTCCACCGCCTCGGCATCCAGGCCTTCGAGCCGGTGCTCGTCGAGGGTCAGGCCATCCAGCTTCACCCCTTGGTGTGCGAGGCGTTCAACGCCGACTTCGACGGCGACCAGATGGCTATCCACGTGCCGCTCTCGGTCTACGCGCAGGCCGAATCGCGGCTGCAGATGCTCTCCAGCCACAACCTGCTGAGCCCGGCGCACGGCAACCCCAACGTCCAGGCCACGCGGGACATCATCCTCGGACTCTACGTCCTCACGCAGCTCCACACCGGCCACCGCGGCGCCGGCAACAGCTACAAGGACCAGGCCGCCGCCCTCGCCGCTTTCGACGCCGGTGAACTCGACCTTAACTCTGTAGTCACCGTCGCCGGCAACGAGACGAGCATCGGCCGGCTCAAGTACCGGTTCTCGAACGTCGACGAGGCGCTGCTCGCCGTCGAGCGTGGACGCATCGACATGCAAGACGTCGTCAGCATCCGCATCGACGGCGAGATCATCCAGACCAGCCCCGGACGGGCGATGTTCGCGCGCATAGTGCGTGAGACGTTGGCCGAAGGCGGCGAGGTGCCCAAGGAGATGCTGCGCTACGACACCGTCTACGAGAGGAGCGCCCTTCGTGACCTGGTGATCGAGAGCTTCAAGCGGCTCGGCATCGAGCGGACCGCTGCTCTGCTCGACGGCCTCAAGCAATACGGCTTCGAGCTCTCCACGACCAGCGGCATCACCATCGGCATCGACGACGTCGCCATCCCGCCGCGCAAGCAGGAGATCCTCGACCAGGCACAGGCCAAGCTCGCGAAGATCACCAGCGGCTTCGAGCGCGGCTTCGCCACCGAGAGCGAGCGCTTCCAGCAGGTGATCAGGCTCTGGAACGAGACCACCGAGCAGGTGAAGGACGCGGTCTTCCAGAACTTCCAGGAGAACATGCCGTTCAACCCGCTCTACGTCATGGCCCAGTCCGGTGCCCGTGGCAACCCCCAGCAGATAAGGCAGCTGGCCGGCATGCGCGGCCTCATGGCCAACCCCGCGGGCGACACCATCGAGCTGCCGATCCGCGCGAACTTCCGCGAGGGCCTCGACGTGCTCGAGTACTTCATCTCCACGCACGGTGCCCGTAAGGGCGGCGCCGACACCGCGCTGAGGACGGCCGACTCCGGTTACCTCACCAGGAAGCTCGTCGACGTCGCTCACGAGATCGTCGTGCGCGAAGACGACTGCGGCTCGGCCGAGTTCCTGGAGATCCCGCTCTACACCCCTGAAGACAGGCCGCGCCCCCGTAGCCAGCTCGACATGAGCCTCTACGGCCGGCGCCTAGCCCTCGACCTCGAGATCGGCGACCTCACGATTCAAGCCGGCAAAGTGCTCTTCATGGAGGACGTCAAGGCCATCGCGACGCGCATGAAGGACAACCCCGAGACGAGGACGGTCGCGGTCCGCAGCCCGCTCACCTGCCAGACCAAGGCCGGCGTCTGCATCGCCTGCTACGGGCTCGACATGTCGCTCATGCGCGACGTCGGCCTCGGCGAAGCCGTCGGCACCATCGCCGCCGAGTCGATCGGCGAACCGGGCACGCAGCTGACCATGCGCACCTTCCACACCGGCGGCATCGCCACCGGCGCCGACATCACGCAGGGCCTTCCTCGCGTCATCGAGCTCGTCGAAGCCCGCAAGCCCAAGGTGAAGGCCGTCATCAGCGAACTTGACGGCATCGTCTCCATCCAGGAGGACGAGGACAAGACACGCATCACGGTCACGTCCGATGACGCCGAGTTCGTCAAGACCTACCGCGTTGACAAGAACGTGCGCATCATCGTCAAGGAAGGCGCGCGCGTCGAGGCCGGGGAGCCGCTCACCCGCGGCAGCATCAACCCTCACGACCTGCTCGAGTCGCGCGGCCCCGACGCCGTCCAGGCCTACCTGGTCGACGAGATCCAGAAGGTCTACCGCGGCCAGGGCGTAAGCGTCCACGACAAGCACATCGAGGTCGTCGTGCGCCAGATGCTCAAGTACGTCGAGATCCTCGAATCCGGCGACAGCGAGTACCTCGCCGGTCAGACCGTCGAGCGCTTCGATGTCGAGATGGAGAACGAGTCCCTGGTCAACGACGGCAAGACGCCAGCGACCTGGAAGCCATTGCTCCTTGGCATCACCAAGGCTTCGCTGTCGACCAAGAGCTGGCTGTCGGCAGCCTCGTTCCAGCACACCACTCACGTGCTTACCGAGGCCGCCTTGGCAGGCAAGGTCGACGAGCTGGTCGGGCTCAAGGAGAACGTCATCCTTGGCCGGCTGGTCCCGGCCGGCACCGGCCTCAACGTCATCAGGCATACCCGCGTGGCCGACAAGACCTCCCTCGCTAAGGTCAAGGAGGCCAAGCCGGTGGAGGAGCCGGTCCCTGCCCAGCGTCCGCTGCCGATCGGCGAGTCGCGCGCGGAGGCCCGCGACTAGCAACAGGTACCAGTAGGAAAACGAGCGAGCGCGCCACTTCGGCGCGCTCGCTCGTTGCTTGGAGTAGTGGTGGGGGCTTAGCGAGGCGTGCGGCTCACCTAAACCGCGGGCGGTGAAGCAGACGCCAAGGGGTAACCTGTGCTGCGATGCTTATCGTCGCGCTCGATCCTGGCAAGAACGTCGGGGTCGCGTACGTCTCGGCGGCTGGAGAACTGCTCGCCAACCGCATCGTCGATGTCGACTCCGTCGCTGAACTCGACGTGCCGCCTCACGCGCACATCGTCGTGGGCGGCGGCACGGGAGGCCGTAAGCTGGCCATGACCCTGCGGGCAGCGGGCCTCGACCCCGAGGTCGTTGACGAGCGCTCGACCTCGATCGAGGCCCGCGAGCTTTACTACCGGCACAACCCGCCGCGGGGACTCACCCGCCTGTTGCCGACGGGCATGCGCTCGCCACCAGTGCCGCTCGACGATTACGCGGCGTACGCGATCGCGCTGCGGTGGCTGGCGCTGCGGGCCGAAACCGCGACAAGCAACGACGCGGGGCGGGACGAGCGTTGAACTCGTTCCCGCCCCGGATGTGCGGCCGTGATGTTCATGACGCTGGCCCGGCGGGGTCAGCTAACTCGCGACTCAGTTAAGGTCGTCTTCTTCGCCCGCGTCCATAAGCGCCCTGGCTTCCTGGGTGTTGATGCTGAGCACGGCGCTGATCTCGCCGGCCAACAGACGCAGCGCGCGACGGTAGGCCTGGCGGTCGAGGTCGGGTAGGCCGCGCTCGAGGTCCCAGCGGCGGAGTTCGCTCGCCAACGTCGCGATCTGGTACGGGTCACCGCTGGTGAGCAGGTCGGTCACCTTGCGGTGGCGGGCGGCCCACTGCTTGGGCAGCGTGATCCGGCCGTTGCTTAGGCGTTCGAGGACGCTCTGGACCTCTTCCTTGGTGAGCGCGGGGCGGAGCCCGGCGCCGTGCGGCGAGCTGACCGGGACATAAGCGCGCGACGTTCCGTTAGGGAACTCGACCTGGTAGTATTTCTGATCGCTGCCGGCGATCGTGCGGACCGTGGTGCCCGCAACGATGCCGACACCGTAGGGCGGCAGTACCACCTGATCACCGTTCTTGAACGTCTTCGCTTGTTCTTTCAACTGGCTCGCTCCCTTCGAGACGAACGCCAGGCAGGAACCGCCTGGCGATTACGCGTACTTTAGGAAATCGGTAACGTTCAGTTGCGCCGTCTGCGCCTTCGGGGACGATTCGACCGCGGCGTCCCCAATAACGTTCACGTGACATATGGTAGCAGAAAAGTGCGAGCTTTGCACCCTGTCAAGATGCGGCTTGGTAGCCCTATCATGCCGGTCGCGACCCGCTTCTCGGCGAGCCAGGAGGTAGCCGGGGAGCTAGGCGTCGCGCTGCCCACCTACGTACTCCGGCGAACCTGAACGAATCGTCAGCACTACTCCCATGAGCAGCACTAGTGCACCAAGCAAAGTCCCTAATGTTGGCACTTCTTGGAATAACAGCAGCGCCAGTATGCCTGCACCAAGCGGTTCGGCAAGGATGGTCGTGGCTACTAACGTCGGGCTAAGATGCTGGGCGGCGTAGTTCAAGCCGGTATGCCCGATCAGCTGTGGTATCAGCGCCAGCAGGGCGACCCAGGCGAACGTCTCGAGTGGGTAGTCGAGGTAAGGAAGGCCGAACAACAGCGGAAGTGGCGCAAGCAGCAGTGCCGCTACACCGTAGGCGGTGCCGGCGTAGGCCGCCAGACCGACGCCCGAACCCATCACCGACCGACCGAGCACAAGGTACCCGGCAGCGGCCGCGCCGGCGGTCAGCGCCAGCGCGTCGCCAAGGAGTGGGTTGGTTCCGCCCCTGAGGTCACCGAAGCCGATTATCGCGGCGCCGGCGACGGCGAGCAACACGCCGAACATCACGCTTAGCGTCGGTGCCAAGCCGAACACGAGCCAGGCGATCAACGCCGCCCATAGCGGCGAGGTGGCGGCCAGCGTCACGCTGGCCGCCACGGTGGTGAACGACAGCGAACTGATCCAGGTCGCGAAGTGCATGGCCAGTAGCGCGCCGGCCGCCACGGTGGCGTACCGCGCCGGGCCGCGGATCGGCGTGCGCGCCAACGCGCGCAGCGTCACCGGCAGCATCACGACGGCTGCGATGAGCATCCGGTACAAGGCCACGATGATGGCCGGCGCCGCGGCCAGACGGATGAAGATAGCCGCGAAGCTGACGGCGACGAGCGCGACCGTCAGCACGCCGGCCAACGTCAGCCGGCTCGGCGCGGCCTCCTTGGTGCTGTAAGGGTCCGGCGCCGCGGCGGAGAAAGCGCCGGCGGCTCCGCCGGCCGCGTCCGCGCCGCTGGTTGCGCCGACCGCGTCAACGCCGTTTAACGCGTCGGCCGCGTCCGCGCCGCTGGTTGCGCCGGCCGCGTCCGGGCCGTCACCCGCGCCGGGTAAGCCCGGCGTGTCACTCGCATCAGACGTCGCTGCCGCCACTGCGCCAATCGTACCTCGCAAGGTGCGCGGGCCGATCCCGCGGCCCGCTACGGGTCCGCCCGCTGGTCGCAAGTCGCGGCAGTGGCCGCCGCTGGCGGCTCACGTTAGAGGCTCACGTTAGACTCGCCCCCATGCAGGCGGAATTGACGTAATGAACCGGTTCCCGGACGGCTTCGTATGGGGAGTTTCGACCTCCGCCTACCAGATCGAGGGCGCCACGACCGTGGGCGGCCGAGGAGAGAGCATCTGGGATCGATTCACTTCGGTCCCTGGGCGCGTCTCCGACGGCAGCGACGGGTCCATCGCAACCGACCACTACCACCGCTGGGAGGCCGATCTCGACCTGCTTGCGGAGCTGGGCGTGGGCGCGTACCGCTTCTCCGTCGCCTGGCCGAGGATCCAGCCTGACGGCCGCGGCCGGCCCTCTCGGGCCGGCCTTGATTTCTACGATCGCATCGTCGACGGCTTGCGGGCCCGCGGCATCGCGCCGTGGCTCTGCCTCAACCACTGGGACCTTCCTCAGGCGCTTCAGGACCGTGGCGGCTGGCCTAACCGGGACGTCGCCTCGTACTTCGCCGATTACGCCGAGCACGTGGCCCTCGCCCTCGGCGACAGGACCGAGCAGCTCTTCATGCTCAACGAGCCAAACGTGCATGCGGTCATGGGTTACCTCTTTGGCCTTCACGCCCCCGGCCACAGCGAGCTTGGCGAGTTCCTCGCCGCGGTCCATCATCAGAACCTGGCCACCGGCCTTGCGGCCCTACGCTTGCGCGAGGTGGCGCCGCACGCCAGCCTCGGCACGATCCTCAACCTGCAACCGGTAGAGGCGGCTGAGCGTGGCGAGGAGCACCAGGCGGCGGCCGCCTTGGTCGACGCGGCCTACAACCGTGCCGCCCTCGACCCCCTGCTGCGCGGCGCCTACCCGGAAGCGCTGGCGGGCATGATGAGCCCATACGTGCAAGGTGACGACCTGCGGCACATAGCGACGCCGCTCGACCTGCTTGGCGTTAACCACTACACCCGGCTGTACGTCCGAGCCGATCCGGACGGCCCGGCCGGACTCGCACTAGCCTCACCACCCAAGGGCCGGAAGCTCACCGCCATGGGCTGGGAAGTCGCTCCCGAGGCTCTCTACCGCCAGCTGTGTGAGCTGAAGACGGATTACGGCAACCCGGCGCTGGTCATCACCGAGAACGGGGCGGCGTTCGATGACCGACAAGGGCCGCGTGGCGCCGTCGACGACCGCCAGCGCAGTGCCTACCTCGCGGCCTACCTACGCGCGGTGGCGCAGGCGTGCGAGGAAGGCTGCGACGTGCGCGGCTACTTCGTGTGGACGCTTGTCGACAACTTCGAGTGGAGCTTCGGTTTCGACCGCCGGTTCGGCCTCGTTCAGCTCGAACGTGACAGTCTCAAGCGCACGCCGAAGGGCTCGTTCGACGTCTACCGCGAGATAGTGGCCAACCACGCGGCGCCCGAAGACCTCTGACAACGACGCCGGCCGAGGTGCTCTTCAGCGTCGCGACAGGGCAACCGCCAGTAGCGTCCAGCCGGCGATCATGCCCGCACCACCGAGCGGAGCGACCGCGCCCATGGCGTTTGGACCGCCTGCGATGAGCACGTAGAGGCTGCCGCAGAAAAGCACGGCTCCCAGCAGCAGTGCCACGGCCGCCCCGCGGAACCACGCCGAGCGCCCGGTGGCGGGTGACTTAGCTAGCGCCGCGATGAGCAGCAGGCCGATGCCGCTGACGAACTGGTAGCGCACCGCCGCGGCCAAGGTAGCCTCGCGAGCGACGGGGATGCGCCCGACCAGGAAATGCGTGCCTAGCGCACCCACGGCGACCCCGAGCCCGACGAGCACGGCGCCCCAGAACCCCGCCCAGGCCGGGCCCGAGGAGCCCGCGTCGGCGGCAGGCGGCTCTGGGTCATGCGGCGCCGGTTCGTGCCGCGCCGGGTCGTCCCGCGCCGGTTCGTGCCCCGCCGGCACCTTCACCGCGGCGCCTCGCTGCCTGCGGTCGGCCGCTCGCTCGGCTGGCCGAGCGCGTCGCCTGACTCGCCGCTATGAGACGCCGCGAAGACCTCGCCGTCACGCAACTCGAGAGAATCGTCCGCCAGGGCTGCGACCTCCAGGTCGTGGGTGACGATTATCACCGTCCTACCGTCGTTGGCGACCTCACGAAGCGCAGCCAGCACGACCTTGCCGCTGCGGCTGTCGAGGTTGCCCGTCGGCTCGTCGGCGAAGACGACTTCGGGGTCGTTGGCCAGCGCCCTGGCAAGCGCGACGCGTTGCCGCTCGCCGCCCGAGAGCCGGAACGGGAGATGGTCGCCGCGCTGCGAAAGCCCGAAGCGCCCGAGCAGCTCGCGACTGCGGTCCAAGCGGGCGCCGTGCGGCACACCCGCGAGCGCCATGGGGAAAGCGACGTTCTGCTCGGCACTTAGCACGCTGAGCAGGTTGTAGGACTGGAAGACGAAGCCGAACCGCCTGAGGCGCAGATCGCAGCGCTCGTCCTCGCTGAGGTCGTTGAGGACCTGGCCGTCGAGCACCACGCTGCCACGCGTCGGGGTGTCGAAGCCGGCCAGCAGGTTGAGCAGCGTCGACTTGCCTGAACCCGAAGGACCGACTATCGCCGTCAGCTCACCGGCGGGAAACGAGGCGTTCACGTCGTTGAGCGCCACGACATCTACCGCGCCCGTACGGTAGACCTTGCTTAGCGACTGGGCGATGAGCACTGCCACGAATCGTACCGGAAGCGGCGGGTGACGTGCCTCGATAGGCTGAAAGGCGACCGGCCCTGCGGCTCAGCGACCGCCTGAACTGCCGCCGCCTCCACCGCCGCCCCCACCGGACGAGGAGCCGCCGGAGGAAGCCGAGGCCGAGGCCGAGGCCAGCGAACTGCTGAGCGAGGAGATCGAGCGGGAGACGTCAGACAGGCTCGACATGCCCGCGGTCGCGCCCATCCAATGCGCGCTCGAGACGATGCTTCGCTCGTCGATGCCCTTGAGCGGCGCCGCTCGCCTCACGGTCTTCAGGTACTTCTCGGCGACGCCCATGGCAGCCGCGTAGACGTAGTAGACATCCCACAGCTTGAAGAAATCGAGCGGGGCGTCCTTCATGCGGGTGTAGTCGGTGAGCGTGCGCTTGAAGCCGTTCCAACCGGCAACTTCGCGGGCGATCTCCGGGCGCCATGAAGGTATGGCGGTCGCGCCGACGATGATGAGGATGAAGCTGAGGGCCGCGCCGACGATGCTGGCCACACGGCCAGGGCCCGTGGTCAAGACGGCAGCTAACACACAGGCGGCGAGTGCCAGGGCGCCGTAGCCGGCCCAGCGGTTGGCCTGCTTGAGGCTGACGGCATCGACGAGCTTGCCACCACGTTGGCTCTCGAGCCAGTTCCTCACCGAGGTGGCCCACTTCGGCACGAACGTCGAGGCGTAGCGCTGCGAGTAGCTCTTCATCTCGTTGAACTGCAGGTGGCCGTCATCGCCACGGTTGTAGGTCTTGGCCGCGCTCGTTAGGTAACCGAGGATGGCTTTCTCGAAGGGCAGTAGCTCGTCGGTTGACCTGTCGAGGTTGAGCACCATCTCGAACTTGCCCCTCTTCGGCCGGAACTCGCCGTAACCGCGCCTGGCGAGGTCCATTATCGTGGCCATGAACGCCGGGCCCATGCTCGAGGCCTGGAAGCGCTGACTGCCCATGGCCGTTACGGCTGCCGGCGGTAGGTCGGACGGCGGCTCGAAGGGGTACTTCATCCCGTCGGTCGCGGGCTCGCGCCCGTGCCGGCGGTAGGCGCGCAAGACCCCGCTTAGTAGCCACATGACGATGCCGGCTGGGATTACCGCCAACCAGGGTGAGGCTCGTAGCGCCGCGATCGTGTTGGAGCGGCCGCTTACCCTGGCGATCTCGGCCTCCTCCTCGAGCGCGGCCAAGAAGCCGGGCGTCGAACCGCTCATCGTGAACAGGGCGGGATCCATGAGGTAGTTGATCTCGACCCCGCTGCCGTCGGCGATGTACTCGAACGCCACCCGTAGCAGCGAGCGGTCCTCCGCGAGGCTCACTTGCGGTTCCTCCGGATTGGAGTAGCGGTGCACGTAGGCGTCGAACGGCTCGCTCATGGGCCCGGGGGCCTCGACGGTGAGCTCGTAGCCCCTTACGGGAGGGTGATCGGCCTCCAGGATCTGCCAGTACCACTGGACGACGTCGCGGAAGGCTTCGGTGGTGCCCGTGAGCCGATAGTGGAAGCGCACGCGGCGCTCGTTGACCCGCACCGAGTTCCTCACCACCAGCTCGGTACCCGTGGCATCGCCCGGGGCTGCGCAGGGCTGAGTGAAGGCCGTTGACGCCGGCCCGGGGCCGACGGCGCCCGAACCTGGCAGCAGGTTCACGCTCTCTCCTGGGCCCAGATGAAGGCAGATGAACGCCTCGCCGAAGTCCTCGTCGGTCCACAGCGTGCGGACGTCGTCGACCACGACGCTACCGTCAGGTTCGATGACGACGTTCGTGACGACGTCGCGCCACTCGTAACGCTGGGCCGTGGCCGCGGTGCATAGCATGAGGCCGGCGAGCAGCCAGGCAAGCAGTAGCGGGCGTGAACGGTTGAGCCTCGGCGGTGAGACGAGTTCGGCGCGCATGCGCTACTCTAACGACACTCTCATTCGCGCGCTACCGCCACGGCGATCGGGATGCGGGACGCCCGGCCGGCGGGCAGTAGCCCCGACACCAGGCCCACCACCACGGCGACCACCACCGCGAACGCTACGAGGCGCGGCGTTATGGCCGCCACTTCGAGGCCGACGTAACCCATCGCCAGCGAGTTGACGAAGCTTGCCGCGAGCCAACCGAGTCCGACACCGACGACCGCGCCGACGAGCGACAAGAGGATCGACTCGACGACGACGAGGCCGAAAAGGAAACTCGGCTTGGCGCCCACTGCTCTCATCACGCCGAACTCGCGGGTGCGCTCGAAAACGCTCATCATCATCGTGTTGGCAACCGCGATCGCGCCCACGATAAGCGCGATCGCGCTGATGCCGAGGCGCACGAAATCGGAGATGCGTAGGCTGTCCTGGACGACGCTCAGCGCTCCGGCCTGGGTCTGCGCGCCGAGCTCGGGGTAGGCCGCCTCGATGGCGGCCGCCACGCTGTCGGCGCGGCCCGGGTCGTCGAGGTCGACCATCAACAGGCTAAGGCGGTCGTCGACGCCGAGCGCGGCCTGCAACGAGCTGATCGGGACCATGATCAAGTTGTCGAGCAGTCCGCC